>JACQBW010000005.1 GCA_016194305.1 Nitrospirota bacterium
AAGACAAAGTTGCCCACTTTGACTGCCCTGGAATATCCGATAATCGGTTCCCATTTTGTCCCTGTTGCAATATTTTTTCTATCCAAGCCTGCCCCTTTTCTTAGCCATTTTAATGTGTGGGCTCTTACGATATCCCCAATACCTTTTTTACACCCTCGTCAACGCTTTTCAATTCGGAATGAGAAAGTCGACCGATCTTTCTCTTTAATCGTGATTTATGCACAGGTCCTAACGATTCGCACTTCGCGTAGCTTTCGGACATTAGGCCAGTTTTCTCAGAATTTTCGGAGAGTTGGATCCTAAGCGGCCCAGGTTTGGTGGTAATTGGAATAAGGAGAATGTCTGGGCATAAATCATTAACCGGGTTGATACTGATAATTAATGCTGGTCTCGGCTTAGGATGGGAAGCGGGTTCAACAATCCAAATTTCTCCTCGGCTTATTCGCTCCATATTCCTTCTTCCATGGTCTGTTCCCAGGCTTCCCTTTCCGTACGTTCGTCATCATCTTCCTGATATTGCGACAATAACTTTCGAAGCAGTCTTTCTTCATCAAGTTTCTTAAACTTTAATATCAGAGCCTCGAGTTTTTCCGATCGTGATTCTCCGGGCAAGGTGTCAAGGTACTTAAGCAAAGGTTTGTCTATGGTGGCAGAAAGTTTGCCTTTCATTTTTATCCCCCTTAAGATATTCTCATCTGTCCTATAGTGTATCTTCTTTCAAAGAAGATGTCAACACATGGGCATAGAAGGTATCTAGGAAAACCAGTTATCTAAGGAGTTTGTCGAAGTAGGAAATGGTCGATTTCAAGCCTTCGTCGAGCTGGATTTTGGGTTCCCAATCGAGGTTTTTTTTGGCGAGGGAGATGTTCGGACAGCGCTGGGTTGGGTCATCGGTTGGGAGCGGTTTGAATTGAAGATTTGACTTTGAGCCGGTCAGAACAATCACCTTTTCAGCCAGTTCGCGAATCGTAAATTCATTCGGGTTGCCGAGATTGACCGGCCCGGTGAAATCATCCGGCGTCTGCATGAGTTTGATAAAAGCCTCGATCAAATCGCTGACGTAGCAGAACGAACGGGTCTGTTTTCCATCGCCATAAATGGTGATCGGCTTGTTCTGCAGGGCCTGGACAATGAAGTTGGAAACAACTCGTCCATCGTTGGGATGCATGTGGGGCCCGTACGTGTTGAAAATCCGAGCGACTTTAATTTTAAGATGGTGCTGACGAAAATAGTCAAAAAAGAGGGTTTCAGCACAACGCTTTCCTTCATCATAACAGGAACGGATACCAACCGGGTTCACATGGCCCCAATATTCTTCCGTTTGAGGATGTACTTCGGGGTCGCCGTAGATTTCACTGGTGGAGGCCTGGAAGATTTTCGCTTTGACCCTCTTCGCCAACCCTAGCATATTAATCGCTCCGTGGACACTGGTCTTGGTGGTCTGCACCGGGTCGAACTGGTAATGAATGGGAGAGGCGGGACAGGCGAGATTGTAGATTTCGTCTACTTCAATATATAAAGGAAAAGTCACATCGTGGCGGATCAGCTCGAAACGCGGATTTTGCATTAAGGAGAGAATATTGTCTTTGGTTCCGGTAAAGAAGTTATCGACGCAGATGACGTCACTTCCTTCAGAAATAAGTCTTTGGCAGAGGTGGGAGCCTAGAAAACCCGCACCACCGGTCACCAAAACGCGCTTTTTTACCAAACCTCCCATGGATGACACCTTTAGAGGTTGGTGAAAACGGCCATTTGCTGCGTTCTCGTTTCTCGATCTCCTTCAACGTACCCGATATTGTACGCCTCAGTCGCTCTCAAAACTGCGGCCTGGCAAATGAACCCTTTTGACCAACCTTTTGCGCTAATATTCATATAATTTCGATTTTTATTTTTAATCTTTATCACCCGAAATTGCAACTTATTTTCTGGATTTCCGATAAGATCATTCGGGAATGACGAGAATAGATTGCGGGAAAGACAAAATTCAGATCGATTTAATGAGACTTTTTTCATGGAGAAATGCTTTAAACACTTCCGGGGGAAGAGGCGGACTGATATAGTATCCCTGAATTTCATTACAACCATGGGATCTGAAAAATTCGAGTTGTTCCGCCGTTTCAACCGCTTCGGCAATCACCTTGAGATTCAGACTATGCGCCATGGCAATAATTGCCGTGGACAGCGCCGCATCGTCTTTGTTCGTGATGACATCACGCACAAAGGACTGGTCAATTTTTAAGGTATCGATCGGGAATTTCTTAATATAGCTGAGCGAAGAGTACCCGGTTCCAAAATCATCCAGCGAGATATGAATTCCCATCTGATGAAGTTCTCCCAGCGTGGAGACCATTTCATCTGTTTTTTGCATCAAGATACTTTCGGTCAGTTCCAGTTCAAGATGCCGTGGAGATAGCCCAGATTCCTGAATGCTTTTCTTGATCATCTCGACGATACCGGTGCGTTGGAACTGTCTGGCCGAGAGATTAATTGCCACCCGGATCGGCGGAAGACCCATGTTTTGCCACGCTTTATTCTGTTCGCAAGCCGTTTTTAATACCCATTCCCCGATCTGAACAATCAGACCTGTTTCTTCCGCCAGCGAGATAAACTTTCCGGGCGGCACCATCCCCAGCGTAGGATGATTCCAGCGGATCAGCGCCTCCGCTCCAACAATCTTATCGGTCTTCAGATCGACAAAGGGCTGGTAATGAAGAATAAATTCCTTTCTTTCGATCGCATAACGGAGCTGGTTCTCCAATTCGAGCTTGTTCGACGAATCTTTGCTCATCTCCTGCGAGTAGAATTGAAAGGTATTTCTCCCTTTTTCTTTCGCCCGGTACATGGCAATATCGGCATTTTTGAGGAGAAGTTCGGCATTATCCCCATCCAAGGGAGAGATGGTGATTCCGATACTGGTGGAGAGGTGCAGTTCCTTCTCTTCGATCAGGATCGGCTGCGAAATGGCATCCAGAACCTTGTGGCAAATTCGAACCAGGTTATCGACTTTGGTGATGTTTTCAAATAAGAGGGTGAATTCATCCCCTCCCCATCGGGCAACGGTATCACCTGCTCTCACGCAATCCTGGAGCCGTTTTGCGACTTCCCGCAGGGCTATGTCTCCCAAAGTATGTCCGAGCGTATCATTAATCCGTTTGAATTGATCTAGATCGACAAAGAAGACCGCGGCCATACTCCCATTTCGCTTGGCATTCAAGATCGCCTGTTCCAGCCGGTCTGAAAAAAGCGTCCTGTTCGGCAGATGAGACAAGGGATCGTGTGTCGCCGTAAAATCAAGTTCCTCCTTCGCCTTTTTCCTTTCAATGACTCTTCCCAGTTGGGTGCCGATATGGGCCATCACCTCCAGTGTTGAGGCATCCGTCTCAACCACCCGCTTTGAAAAAAATTCCAGTACCGCGACCACCTCATCTTTTACCAATAGCGGGATTGCAAATCCCGACTTGATCCCGGACAATATCGCAGAGCGGTTTCTTTTGGATTCGGATTCTCCGGAAGTGATCAAAAGACAAATCGGCTCACCGCTCTCCAGGACCATTCCGGGAATTCCCTCTCCCGATTTAAGAAATGTCATTTCTGATTCCGTTTTGAATTCCAGGTAATTTGCAGGATTGTCGAAATGCCAGATTGTCGATGGGAAAAGGCTTTTTCCCTCATCCTCAGATTTGAAATAGACATGCCCGACCGACCAGTTCATATGTCCGCATATTTCACTGAGACAGGTTTCAAGAGCCTCCTCCAGAGTGGAAGACTCATTTGCCGCGACCGTCACCACGTAGAGGAGCTGAACAAACGCATTTTTCTGCGTCAGGCTCTGTTCCGTCTTTTTGCGTTCGGTAATATCCCGGATAATGGCGGTAAAGAACGTCCCTTTTTCATTTTTCCAGCGCGTCAAAGACAGCTCTACCGGGATCTCGGTCTGATTCTTGCGCAATCCCACCATTTCAATAGATTTTCCACTTCGCGAAGCTGTTTTTAATGACATCTCCTTCAAAAAATCACCCGGCCGAGTTTCGCGATATCGTTCTGGAATCAGATTTGAAAAATGGGTTCCGACCAATTCTCCGGAGGAAAATCCGGTGAGTTGCATCGCTCCCTCATTGGCATAGATAATCTGTCCTTCTCCATCTGTCGTAATAATCGCATCCGATGCGGTTTCCGTAAATGAGCGGAATTTTTCTTCACTTTCTCTCAATTCGGAGGTCATCGCGCCGGCAATCTTGACCGCCCGTTTCTGAGAGGTGACAAGCGTCCAGGTCATGCCAAAGAAGAGGCCGCTGATCAGCAGCCCCGCGATAAGAACTACAAAAGGAAAATAATGTTCAGATCCGATCCTGAACCCGGGACCGGCTGTGAGATAGAATAACCACCATTCTCCAGCGATGTCGTACTGTTGGGTCAGCCGATAGGATGGATTGTAATTTGCGTTTTCGAAATGTACGACGCCATCGCCATCATAGAGAAGGGAGGCATCTAAGTCCGATTGGATCACCGGGATAGGGCGAGGAGATTGTGCCGGACCCAGATCGAATATCTCCAGATCGATCTCTTTTTTCGAGCTGTTCTCAAGCACAGATTTAATGAAAGTATCCATTGAAAAGACGACTGAAACGATTCCTTGCAGCGCGTTGAATCTCTCCTGCTCGGTTCGACGTGGAAGCCCTGATTTAAAGATCGGAATACGAATGCAAAATCCGCTTTTATTGGCCGATCGGATAAATGTTTTTCCCGTCGCAGTCGGCTCACCGCTTTGAATGGCGCGAATTAACGCTTCGCGCCGTACCGGATCTCCGCCGATATCAAACCCGTAATCATTGTTTTCTGAATAGGTGAATGCAAGATATTCAATCGGGAAATAGTCATCTCGGTTGCCGGGCGGATAAATCTTGTACGCTTCCTGACGCAGCTCGGTACGAATTCTATTTTCATACGCTATTTTTTGATCCTTCGGAACATATCGGGCATAGGAGAAGTTGTGCATGCCAGGAAATCGTCTTTTTAAGTCCAGCGACTGGATATATTTGTCCCATTGCGCTCTGGTCAAATTCCCGGTCGCCATAAAAAGGCCCTTGAGGTCATATAGGGCTTGGTAATAATCTTCAACCCCATGAATGACCTCTTCTTGAGAGCGCATTGCCTGTTGTTCAAAATAGCTTTGCGTTCTCTGTTCGATCTTTTTGCGAGTATAATTCCACGCTAGAAAGGTGATCACCAGAGAAAGAAACAGGATCAGAAATGGAAGCCATTTTAGATAGATATTTTGTCGATCCAGTTTTGATTCAATTTTCTTGTTCGAAGGTGGCTTCGACATTCGCTTCGTCCAGTGACAGTTTTGGATTATGATAATAATGCTTATTTTAGTGTAACACGTCGATGGGGTCCGTCAAGCTGCCGGGCAATGCCAGAGCGGGTGCGAAAACGCTTGCCTGTTTCACAACAACGATTTAACATAACTAGAGATTTTCGTCATAAAAAACAGGTTCACTTTACGAAAGGGGCATTTTATGAGTCAGGATTATGGCATTCGTAAAACAATTCATCTTTCTTATGAAGAGGCGGTGCCGAAAGTCACTGAAGCTCTGAAAAAAGAGGGATTCGGCGTCTTGACCGAGATCAATGTCAAAGAGACTCTCAAGAAGAAACTGGATAAAGAGTTCAAGAAATACCTGATTCTGGGGGCCTGTAATCCCCAGCTTGCCTATCAGGCCCTTCTAAATGAAACCGAAATGGGGCTCCTCCTTCCCTGCAATGTCATTATCTACGAAGAAAAGGCGAATGAATGCGTGGTTTCTGCTCAAGATCCGGCCATTTTCCTCAATATAGTCGGAGATAAGAAGGAGCTTGCGGCGGTGGCGAAAGAAGCGCGTGAAAGGCTGGTGCGGGTCATTGGATCGCTTTAAAAAAAACCAATCGTAAACCGGAAACTAGTAAGGACTCTCCGGCACGGTCGGTTGCGCTTACGGTGCTCACCTCCCTCCGCTCCCAGCCGACATGGCATCAATAACCATAGAAATGTCGGCCGGCAGAGGGCCGGTTCGTCCTTACTAATCTCCGGTTAAATTTTAAAGATCTTAAATTACGATAAAGCTTATTATCTTGACAATTACCTCATATTGAGTTAGATTAATATTAAATCACTTAGTAGGAAAGCTTTGCATTTAGAATGTCACGAAAATTACCAGGCGGGAATGGCGCTCTCTTCCTATTTATCTCTCATCAGAGCGAGCGACTTTCTGACGTCACAGATCAGTTTTAAGTGTGAAAATCAAGGGCTGACGATCAGTCAGTTTGGGATTCTCGACGCGCTTTATCGTGGAGGCGCCCAGTGTCAGAAGGAGCTGGGAGAGAAGATTTTTAAAAGCAGTGGGAATATCACGCTTGTCATTGATAATCTTGAGAAAAGAGGATTTGTCCGGCGCGAACGAATGGGTGACGATCGAAGATTCATCAGTATTCATCTCACCGATGATGGGAGAAAGGTGATCAGCGAAGTTCTGCCGAAAGTGGCGAACTTTATTCAGGAAGAGCTCAAAGTGTTGTCGGGAGAAGAACAGCAGTTCTTAAGATCGATTTGCCGAAAGCTATCGGGTTTGCCCACTGAAGTAAAATAGTTTTTTTGTTTAAGTAGTTTAACATTAAAACTTTTAAACTGAATTGAACTCATTTTGAAATTATTTTTTGAAAGGGGTGGATATTATGGAATGTCCAAAATGTAAAGGCCTCATGGCATATGAACAGTTTTTCGATTGGCAGGATGATACGGGCAAGAACAGTTTTTCCGGCTGGAGATGTCTGATCTGCGGAAAGGTGCTTGATCCGCTCATTGATGCCCATCGAAAAAAACATTCTCCTGTCATCGCCTCCAAAGCCAGACGAAAACTCGTTTCAAGAGCGATTTAAATCTTTTCCGCGTAAAGGCTTTCGCATTTTATTCTCCATTTGAATGAGTGCGATAGGCGTTGACGAGGAGTTTTGTTCCGATCCAGCCGAAAATAATGGCAAGCGGGATCGTTAGAAGGAGAGGCCATAGGAGTCCCAGGAGTCCCATGGACAAGAGGAGAATTCCAATTCCCGTCATCAGTTTTATCCCCGCCGGTCCCAGCTCTTTCTGATTCTTGACGACCGACCCGACTACATATCCAAGCCGGATTGCTCCGACGCCCACCTGGCTTGCCTTTCCGCCTCTTAAAGTCCTCTCCTGATCCGCTTCAACTCGCCTTTTCCGGACCGGATTGACCCGATACTGCTCGCTTAAGATGATTTCAGTCGAGTGGGAAAGATCTTCCAGATAAATTTCTTCCATCTTTTTAGCCAGTTCGGGGTCCTCAATGGCCACATCCAGTTCGTAATTTCCAATCCAGCTTGCGAGGTTTAAGTTCGTCGATCCGATTCTTGCCCATTTTCCATCGACCACTGCGGTTTTTGCATGGAGCATCGATCCGTTCCATTCAAAGATGCGAACGCCTGCTTCCAGCAGGAGCTTATACCCCATTCGGGAGATCGCCTGAAGCACCGGGATATCGGTCGTCCCGGGAACCAGGAGCCGGACATCCACGCCATCAACGACGGCCGCCTTTAAGGCCTGCAAGTACGGACTGACCCCTACAAAATAAGCATCGGTTAACCAGAGGGTCCGGGTCGCTATCCCTGCAATCAATTGATCTAAACGGTAGACGCCTGCCCGGTTTGGAATGGTTGCAATCACTCTGAGCGCCGTGTTTCCTTCCTGACCCGATGGCGCTCTTTTTTCAAGTTCTTCTTTCGGAATGGGCGTACCGGTCGTCTCCCAGACCGACGCAAAAGCCCGTTCCAGTTCCGACACGGCGGGGCCCTGAATTCTCACCCCCGTATCTCGCCAGGGCTCGATGGCCCGTTCGCGATTCCCGACCCATTTTTGACCGAGACAGAGTCCGCTGACAAATCCGACCCTACCGTCCACAGTCAACATCTTTCGATGGTCCCGGGTAAAAAATCCGATTTCAGAACGCCACTGCGGCGGATTAAAACAGCGGACTTCCACTCCGGCGGATCTCAATCGTTTCCAAAATCGGCTGGAATTCCGTCCGAACGCGCCGACCCAGTCATAAATCAACCGGACCCGTATTCCGTTTTTAACTTGCGCAATCAGAAGATCGGTAAAATGATTTCCGATTTCGTCATCAAAAATGATATAGCTTTCAAAGAAAATATGACTTTTCGCGGAACGAATCGCTGCCTCCCAGGCCGGATAATTCTCTTTTGCGTCCATGAGAATATCTACCCGATTCCCTTGAATCAAAGGAGCTCCCGAAGCCCGTTCGAAAATCTGCCCGTCAAGCGCGCCGTTTATAAAAGGTTGAGAAGTCATCTGCGTGAGTATAGATCCCTTTGGAAAACCTTGTCAATTTCGGGAACGGCTTAAAAATAAAAAAAAGAGGGACTCCCATCCTCATTCCGGTCAGTCATCCCATTTACCAAGGTAAACAGAGTGGAAATTCGGAATGAGAGAGCGAGTCCCTCAAGATATCTGCTGCAGGGAGGTACCTCCCTGATTTACTGCTGAATCACCTTTCTATTCGTTTTTCTTCTCCAGCATTGAGACCGGCACAGAAGCCGGGGGAGCCTTTGGCTCTTCAGCTGTTTTCATCCCCATCGACCCGGCACCCGTATTGATCGGAAGAAGACTCTTGTCTCCCACCGGCAGGACTCTCAGGTAGCCCCACTGTCCGGCTTCCGCGTAAGGCATGCGGTGGTTTTGCCAGACGTAGGTGCCCGGAAGATGGTAAGGCCCTCCCGCCCCTTCCTTGATGAAGACATCCAGATTTTCCGACCCGCCAAACTCTTCCGAGCTCAACATATCGGCACCGACCATATTCGGCTTGAGCGGAAATTCATGACCCTCAAGACTGAAGATTTGATTCTGTTCATCAAATGCTCCGAATACATGGATCCGAACCGGGTCTCCGGCATGGGCGGAAATAGTCGGCGTCACGGGATCTTTCTCGTCGGCAACGCAGGCGGAATAGAGATTCCCCAACTCACACCCCTTGTCCTGTCTCCAGCTCCAGGGTTCGATCCGGTAGTTGACACCCGTCAACCCGGCAATATGCTGAAGATACGGCATAAAGGAGGTTCCGATAATGTTGTCTTCTTCCTGGAAGAAGAGTGACGCGTCGCGATAGTCGGCACGGCTCGCATTCTCCGGGACCGAACGATCGATGATCACATCGACATTCCATGCATTTTTCAAGCTGACATCTTCGCCGCTTTTCGGATCGCGATAGGTGGAACCTCGCGGACCGACGATGATTCCGCCGAAGAGTCCGTCTCTCACGTTATTGAGAATATTGGCCCAGTCGTAAACCAGCGCGGCCGTTTCGCCATATTCAGCCGGTGCATAATACATATAGGTCTTATGCTCACCCGGGCCGATGGTCTGGTCTCCCGGATTCATGCCGACGTTGATCCCCTGCGAATCTTTTGGATCGAACGCCAGCATATCGGCACTGAACGAAGCGCGGCTTGCCTTCATTTCGTTTTTCAAGTTGATCTTGATACAGTCACCGATGTTGACATGGAGCGTCAGCGGATTAGGCTGGCTGTCCAGCGCAACCCTGCTCTTGTCCCCTTCGAGCATGAAGATCTTCCCTTTGGGGTTGGCAACCTGCAGTTTCCGGTCGAAATCGACTTCGATCGTATCCGGCGCCTGATTATTGAATTTTAACGAACGATCCACCGCAATCACATTGAATGCCTTGACCGGCGCATCCGATGGACAGACCGACTTGGCTGACTGTGGTATTTCTTCATGTCCCGGAAGCGGCTTCAGATCGGCGGTTTTTTTGTCCAGCACCCGCATAATGCCCCAACTCCCTTCGGAGAGGTGAGACGCCCGGCCATTGTAATGAAGGTAATCGCCTGCCATCTGCTGGGCTCCGCCCGCGGTGGTGACCAGGTCATACCGTTCGGCGATTCCCACATGATAGGCATTTCTCAGGTCGGAGAATTGCGCATAACGTTCTGTTCTGAAGGCATGGCCTGCAATATGCCAGGTATGCGATTCGTTCATCATCACATGCATCAGGCGGAAGACGACCGTATCCCCCAGATAGGCTCTCAAGAGCGGGGTGTCCGGATCCTGATTGTGGTGCGCAAGACTCGAGAAGACGAGCTCCGATTTTGAATTGTCCGCAAGCCTTCGGGCCAGCGATTCCGCACGGAAGAACATTCCTCCGCCTGTCGTATGGGTTCCTCCGTTGATCGACGTGTTGGTGACCTTCAGAAGATCCTCAGGCATCACAAACGAGATGGTCTGTCCGGCGTCAATCGAGGCTTTGAGCGACTGTCCGGGAGGATTCCCTTCCGTAACCACCTGTGCGGTAAAGGGAACGGTGTCATGGAGATACACCACCATCTCTCTGAAACTGCCGCTCCGGTTGTAACCAATCGGTTCCGTGGAATGAATATCCGCAATCGGTCCGCTGCGGATCTCCTTGCCGGTTTTCGGATCGTGATAGGTGGCCCCTACCGGTTCCACAATCATGCCGCCGACCCCGCCGTGAGGCCAGGTGGTCGCGCCCAGCGCGTGGTCATGCCAAAAGACCGTCCCGAGGTCCGAATCGACCCAGTAGCGGTAGCGGACATATTCAGCCGAGGTAATCTCGCCTTTCTTATGGGCATGTTTCAGGGGTTCGGTAAAGGTGATCGTGTCGCCATTGATCGCCTTGATCCACCGGACTTCCGAAGAATTAAGCTCGTGCATGCCGATCATAATGTCGGTGCCGACATGGAACGCTGTTGCGCCATCGCCCATTTTAATTTTAATGGAATCGGCTTTGGCTGCGGCATCCGAAGTCAACAGCGCGTTCATCGGCGCGGGCATCCCTTTATGTTCTTTTTTCCCGATCATGGTGAACGGGCGGACCGACTGTTCATACGAAAATCCACTCATCACCCCGTCTGAGGCCTGATTGTCAAACTGGATGAAATGAGGGTGGATGTTGATCTTCGACATCTGGAAATTCGTATTATCGTTGTCGTTCCACTCACTTTTCAGAATCACATCAACGCAATCATAGACATTGGCGCGATAGACCAGCGGGCGAGCCAGGTCTGAATTTGCCCGGATTGCGGCTTCTTCCTCCTGAAGGACGTAAATCGTTCCATGCTGATCGACAATCGGTTTTTGACTTCCGATGGCGGTCTCCATGGTAATCGGCGTCTCGATAAAATGAATGGTGTATTGTTTACGCCCGGCCCCTTCGGGACAAAGGCTCCATTTTCCCTGTTCGCCCGGTTTTGCCGGAAGGGAGGTCTCCTGACCTAATGCCCCTTCACTTCCCGGATCGGTTGCCAGCGCGCCTGCGTTTTTGGCCACGTGGATCGGTTCCAGCCAGGGGGCAGGACCATGGTGGCGGGCAAACGGAATTCGTTTTCCAAAGTGCGGTTTAAGATGGGGCCAGGAAAGTTTTCCGGTCTTCTCTTCGAATAAAAGAGGAGGTCGCTTTCCGGGAATGGGAGACTTGAATTTCGGAAACGCGAACTGATCGGTCATTTCCGGTTCGCCCATCGCCTTATTCCCGTCCCAACTCCAGTCCCACACCGTCGCGTCATAAGCCATTATCTGGCCTTTTTCATCGGCGGTATGGCCCGGCTGCCCGGCAGGGGGGAGCATCATCTTCACCCATTCCTTGATTGAAATGTCGGGAATCGGTTTTGACCAATCGGTTTTGTCGGCCGTAATATGCCATTTCTTGTTATACCAGTCGACTGTTTTGTCCACAAGCTGGTCGGAAGTCACCGGCGGTTTCATTCTCCCTTTCCGTTCCGGAAGTTCCTGAAGCGCGGGCATAATGTCGGTGCTTCCATAGGGATAGTTCCCCGTCTGAAGCGTGTTATAGACGCGCCAGTAAGACCACATGCCGGCCACATAATGATGCGCCACATGGCAATGCATCAGAAAATCTCCGGCTAGTTGCTGACAAAGACCCGAACCGCATTCGACCTGAAGATCGAGCGCTTCGGTCGGTCCGATCACTTCCACATCGACGCGGTCTGAAGTGGTCCGAATGACCGGATATTTCATCGGGCCGTCCGTCCCGGCCAAAAAGAGCTCTTCGGCTTTCGCATCGGCTTTCGGCTGACGCAGCCAGCGGATCGTTCCTCCGTGCGGATGATGGGAATGGAAAACTTCTCCGCCGCCATGAATCAAACGATATTTGGTTGGATCCCCCATATAGGACCTGGGGAGCGCCGTGGGAGGGTCACCAAAGGTATAGGCACTGTAACTGTGGGATTCATCTTCAAAATGGAAATATTTTTCTTGTTGGGCTAAATTATTGATTCCAAACGGTTCGCTTCTGAAATTGATCGCGCGGGCCGCGGGGCGATAAGCATCCGAGTTTGGATCGCGCTGGGGAATCATTTCTCCATGACGATTGAGCGGACGGAAGGATTCATCGCCGATCTCATGGTAATACATGACAAATTCACGGAAGTCATGCGTGGTGGGGTATCTTTTCTGGTCAAAAGTAATCATCATCTGCCAGCCGCTCATGTTGACTTTTCCGGTGATCGAGTCGAGGTAAACGGCTCCCATCTGCTCCACGATAAACGAACCGATCATCCCGAGACTGCTCGATTCACGCCCGACATGGCTGTGAAACATATGAGCCCCTTCCTGTTCATCAGGACGGATATACCATTCAAATGCCTGTGATTTTCCCGGTTTGACATTGGAATCCGGATTCACCATCGTTGCCGGCTGTCCGGTTGATTTGACAATAAAGCTGGAGCCATGAATATGGAGTCCGACATCTTCGTCCTTCATCGTATTCCGGAGGGTCAAGATCACGCAATCTCCCTGATTCCCGCGCAGGGTCAGCGGCTGAATCACGTCGGTCTGTAATCCGTTGGTTACCGCACCCGGATCGTTATCGTGGCCTCGTGCTTCCTTGTTCTTTTTCTCTTCTTCTCGGACTTTCGAAAGATTTTCGGTTAAAACATACATATAGCCGGGATGATAATCACCCCATTGATTCAAAGTGATCTCAACGGTAATGGCCGAGACATCATACTCTTTTCGAGGAGCGTTTGCGGGACAACGGCCTCCCTGTGTGACGGTCTCGCTGACGGTCCCGGGTCCCAGGAAGAAACTTCGATCCATCTGCTGCATGGTCGACATATCCTGAAAGGGACCTGCTGCAGCTTGATGCGGGTGTTTCCCGCCGGAGATCTCTTCCATTAACTTGTTCATCGCGGCATCAATTTTATCGTTATTGCCCGACTTCCCTTCCATGGACTCTTCCTGCTCAATCTGTTTCTTGAGCTTCGTCTGCCAGGAGCCTTCGGAATCCGCCGCCGCGACGACGGTACTCCCATGCTGATGGCCTTCTTCGGCAAAAACGGCCTGAGTCATCCAGAGGAAACCGATACCCAGAATCAGAAAAAGCAAGATAAGCCTTTTATGATTTGAAAATGTTTCTGCGACCTTCATTCGTAAATAATTCATAAAATGATCTCCTCTTGTTATTTTTCGCTGAACCAATCTAAATTGATTGATTCATCTCCACTCTATATAAAAAACCTGAAATCGATTTGTTGCCGAAGGAACCACTCGAAGAAAACTTCCCTTTATAGAAACGTGCTACTGTGCAATGTTCATACCATGCATTTTTAATTTAAAATTCCCGCCATTTTTCAACGGATTAGAATAGAAGCTTTCATAACCGAAATAATCCATTCTCCTGATGCTTCCCGTTTCACGTCTCTTTTTACGGTTCGGATGTCTAATTTAATGGACAGTTTTGTTTGAAAATCGGGGGTGTGAGGTTTCTCACAAAGAAAGAAACCCTTTTATTCTGAAGAAACATTGGATTCTAAACTCTTACCCAACGCTGTATAAATAAATAGACAGTTGAACCAATTTGAATGAGCTATCTTTTCTATTGCACTCAAATCTCAGGGATTTTCAGTTAGACATTATCATTCAACACCTTTGTCCATCTGGAACATAAAAGGGATTCGGAGAATTGACGAAAGGAAAGATCTTTTTGAAAAAAGGAAAAACCCTTTTTAATTTATTTTGATGAGACGAGGGTAAGCTGTATCGCTTGTTTAAGTTCAGGAATCTCAAGAGGTTTGGTGAGGAATCGGTCAGCACCCAGTTGGAGAGATCGGGTCTCTGTGTCGATGGCGGCGAAGGCAGTTATCATGATCACTTTCATCTTTGGATAGTCTTTTTTAACTCTTTCCAATATTGAAAATCCATCTATCGGGGACATTTTGATATCGATCAGGGCAAGATCAAAGGGTTCTTTTTGCAGAAGATGATAAGCCTCTTCCCCGTTTTCAGCAGTCTGGACTTGATAACCTTCTTTGCGTAAGGTCTGTAAAAACAGTTGGCGAAAATTGACTTCATCATCAATTACAAGTATTTTGCCCAATGCCATCTTGCGTGCGAACTCCTCCTCAAAACAAGTTTATTAACCCGCTCTGGAAAGAATGCAAGATGAGTGCCTACTCTACACGAAGCCGGTACCCCACACCGACCTCTGTCATCAGATAACAGTTTAAAAATTGGCCAGAAAGAAATAAAAATAACGTCGAAGCGACCTGACAAATTCGACAAGGAATGGAAGCTAAATTTGAGAGCTAACGGCTCAAAGAGAACCATCTTTTGAGAAGATTTCTCTTGCTCTCAGTCAGGCCCTTCTTTCGCCATAGGTTCGCCGCTTTACGAATCGCTTCGGCTTGGGTGGGGTAAGGATGGATGCTTCCGCCTATCAGGCTAATCCCTGCTCCTGATTTCATTGCCATGGTGATTTCATTGATCATTTCACCTGCGTGGGAGGCTACCAAAGTAGCCGCAACAATTTGATTGGAACCTTTTTTCAAATGGATTCGGACAAAACCTTCTTCCTCCCCATCGAGAATCGCCCGGTCTACTTCACTTAAGGGCACGGTGACCGTTTCAACCTCTTCTGTTTTTCCAAATTCAGTCTCGTCAAAACGCCCGACAAAGGCGATTTCAGGGTCGGTATACGTACATCGCGGGATCACCAGATCGCCGGTTTTGGCATAGCCGATCCCGAAGGGATGGGGAAAGAGCGCATTTTGAATCAGAATTTGAGCAGTCGCATCCGCGGCGTGGGTAAAGTGGTAAGGAAAACAGACATCTCCCGCCGCATAGACCCTTGGATTGGTTGTTTGGAGCCGTGTATTCACATGAATGCCAGACCTGGAATCGTATTTGATACCGGCCTCTTCCAATCCCAGACCATTCACATTGGGTGTCCTGCCCGTACTGACCAGTATCTTATCAATCCGCTGTTCCTTTTTTTCTCCCTTCCACTCGTAATGAATGACCTTATCGCTTCCGTCTGATTCTACATTCACTATTTTCGAACCCAGGTAAAGACGAACCCCTTCACGGATCAGCTTTTCCTGCAGGAGTATCGCGGCCTCTTTGTCTTCTCTCGGCAGAATCCTCGTTGCGCCATCAAAAAGGAATACCTCGCTTCCAAATCGTCGAAAGGCCTGGGCCATTTCAGATCCAATCGGACCGGCACCGATAATGGCAAGCCTTGCAGGAAGCGTTGTCAAATTGAACAGGTTTTCACTCGTCAAGGCTTCTTCCCGATTGAGCCCCGAAATGGCAGGGATTGCCGGACGGGCTCCGGTACAGATCGCCCCCTTCGAAAAGTTTAAGGTTGTTCCGGAAACCTGTATGCTCTGCCGGTCCAGAAATTTTCCTTCACCCAGGAAGACGTCGACGCCCATCTGACGAAATCGTTCCACAGAATCGTTCTGACTGATTTCTGCTCTCAACTTCCGCATCCGTTCCATCGCTTTTGGGAAATCAACCGCTACCCCTCCCGGAATCTGAATCCCGAAGGATGAGGAGCGCCGGATCTCTCCGACGCCTTTTGATACCCGGAGTATCCCCTTGGAAGGGACGCAACCGGTATTGAGGCAATCTCCTCCCGTACGATTCTTTTCAATCAACGCCACTTTCGCTCCGAGCGCTGAAGCAATCGCCGCGGAAACAAGACCTGCCGTTCCACCTCCCAAAACCACCAGATTATATCTTCCAGCTGGGGTCGGATTGATCCAGCCTGGAGGATGCACATTTTGAATCAAGGCCTGATCATGTTTGTCCAGTTCCGGCATGGTGGATTATTTTCCCTTTCGTTTTTGAACTTTCTTGATGACAAATGGCAGGGCCGAAACAAGAAGAATCAAAAGAAACCCGATGACCATCTCCCCGGAGACTCTCCCCTGTAATAACCCGAGCAGAGAACTGCTGAAAATAACATAGGCTGCAGTCGCGGGCAACATGCAGATCCAGGAGGTCAGGAGATATTCCAGGAATCTGATCTTGGATAATCCAAACGCGTAGTTCAAAAGATTATAGGGAAAGAGAGGAATAAGACGGGTGGTCGCGACGTAAATCCAGCCCCTTTTTTGGACCCCTTCGTCAACAGCCTGAAACCGCGGACCCAATAGCGCTTCGATCTGTTTTCTCGCAAAATAACGGGCTATCAAAAACGCGATTCCGGCTCCAAGCGTTGATCCGATTGAGGCATAAACCGTTCCCCAGAGCGGGCCAAAGATCACCCCACCGGCAAGGGTAATCGGAAGTCCAGGCAAGAAAAGAGAAGGGGCGGTTGCAAATATCAAGATATAGATCAACGGCGCAATGCCCCCGAAGCTATCGACCCACTCTTTGAGCCTCTCCTGCTCCAGATATTGCATCAAACCAAAATATCTCGAAAGCGTTCCTGCAACCGCAAGGATGAGAACAAAAATGAGAAGTCTTAAAAAACTTTTTGTCCGGGGCCTCATCATCTGGTTTTGATTCTCCCATGAACCGGTTGAGGACTCAAGATTAATTTGGACGAAAGGTTCAGATGTCCCGATTTTCGATTGGAAGATGCTATTTCTGAAAATGTCGGGTATAATAAGAACTGCGTTACCTATTCTCTTGATCTAAAAAGAGGAGTGCCGATATGAAAATTCTGGACTTATTTTCACTTTTCCTCCTTTTTCTGGGCTGTTTTGGTTCCGTCTACTATCTCCCACCGGAAAGTTTCGTTCTCGGAAAAACCTTTTTCTCCTACTTTCTCATCCTGGGGGGCTACGGGCTCTTTCTGTTTTCGATCACCCTTTCGTTTTCAAAATGGGACATTGAAAAAGATTCCTTTCGACTGAAAGGGATTTTATTCGGAGTCGGCGGGGGACTCTATCTCCTTTATGGATACCTGGGCTCCGCACCTTTCGTCCAGATCATGGGCGCACTGATCCTCTTCTTCATTCTGGTTTATTATGGACAGGTGCTTTCCGACGGGTTGGTCATCCTGATCGGTTTTGCTGCCGTCAAAAGCCAGCTCTTTTCTGCGCCGCTGGCCCGGTATACCATTTCGCAAATTCCGATGGACGGTATCGATCTTTTTTATTTCACAATCGGGGCAATTATCATTTTTCAGTTCTTTGTTCTAAGCAAGAACCTCAAAACGAATCTTGATTTTTCGGTAGCGGGAAAAGATTTGCTATGGATCGCCTCAGGGGTCTTATTTGTCATTGGACTTTTAGTTCCGGTTGGATTTTCGTTACAATGGCTTCAATTCCGACCCCAGACTTTCGGGATTCAACAATGGATTCCCCTCTTATTTTATTTTTTCGGAATTGTCGCTCCGCTCGAGGAGATTTTTTTCAGAGGGATTATTCTGGACCGTTTAAGATTTATCCTGTTTGACAGCAATCCCTACTGGATTCCTCTGGCACTCAGTTCCCTTGCTTTTGGATTGGCCCACCTTCCCACTCTTTCACTTTTCGCTTTCGCGACGATCGCGGGCTTTTTTTACGGCGCCGGATATCTTTTGACCAAACGGATTTCCACCCCCATTATCATTCATGGCCTGATCAATACCCTTTGGGTGGCTTTCTTCTCCCTCCCCCGATAACAAGAACGTTCCACTATAAATGGCTTTCCCCCCGCATGGGGAAGAAACACGGAGATTCACAATGCCTTTTGCGATGCGAGTATACGAGACCGGCGGCCCTGAAAAAATGATTTGGGAAGAAACTGGTGATCAGATCAAACCTGGCTCCAGAGACGTTCTCATCAGAAACCGGGCCATTGGTGTCAATTATCTGGATACCTATTTTCGCAACGGATTGTACCCGGCCCCACTTCCTTTCGTTCCCGGTGCGGAAGGAGCCGGCGTCGTGGAAAAGATCGGTGCCGAGGTAAAAGATTTCAAAGTGGGTGACCGGGTGGCTTACGCGGAGGGGCTGGGCTCCTATTCGGAATTGATCGTTCGCCCCGCGTCACGACTCCTCAAGATTCCGAATCATATCGACGATCGGACCGCAGCGGCCATTCTGCTCAAGGGAATGACGGCGGAATATTTGATTCGGCGCACTTACCCCGTGAAGAAAGGGGAAACGATTTTGGTCCATGCCGCCGCAGGCGGGGTGGGCCAGCTCCTCTGCCAGTGGGCTTCGCACCTGGGGGCAATCGTGATTGGAACGGTGGGGAGCGACGAAAAAGCAAAGGTGGCATTTCATTCGAAATGTGCCCATGTCATTGTCTCGGCGAAGGAAAAAGTCTCCGTCCGGGTTCGTGAAATCACGCGAGGTGAGGGCGTCTCCGTCGTCTATGACGGAATTGGGAAAGACACTTTTGCGGATTCTCTCGACTGCCTTGCTCCGCGCGGACTTATGGTGAGCTATGGAAACGCTTCCGGTGCGGTTCCTCCGTTTCAGATTATCACGCTCTCTCAAAAGGGATCGCTTTATCTCACCCGGCCCACACTCATGACTTATGTCGCCAAACGAACGGAACTTGAAAAGAGCGCAGGAGATCTGTTCAGAGCCGTCGAAGTTGGGATCGTCAAGGTCTCAATCCATCAGACCTATCCCCTGCGCGAAGCGGTACAAGCCCACAGAGACCTCGAAGCCCGAAAAACAACCGGTTCCATCCTGCTCCTGCCGGGGTAACCTAACGGCTGTTTATCACTGACAATCCGTGTCTATGAACAATCCGAATCCTGGTTCAATCAGTAGGTATTCCTTCTTTCAATCAGATGCTTTTAAATTTAGATTCATTTTACCTCTTTATTATTTTTTCTCGCATTTATCAAATCAAAAACCTATAATGCCTGAATTGGTGACTAAAATGGATGGAAATCAGATTTTCTACTTAAGAGGAGATTTAGATGATCATAAAGGCAATGAGGAACATTCTATCGGGCGCACTATTATCAGGGTTGGTCGTAATCATGGGATGCGCAAGTTCACTGCAGACCCTAAAAAACGTCAAACAGGGAGAATCAATTGCCGGATCCCAAAACGGACTTTTGGTGGGCGCATTTTTGTTACGTCAGGGTGAAAAGACGGTCACTCTTACCGGCGCTCAGGGGTCAGGAGAAACGTTTCAGATCAAGAATATCGCGACGGGTCAGACCTATTCCCATAAAATCGAAGGGACGGCGGATGTAAAAGATATAGATGGGTATGATTTTCGTTTGCCGTTAACCGCCGGTCAATATAGTTTGCTTTCCTTGACCGCAACAGGCGTCAATGTCAATGAAACCACAATGTCAAAGGCTTCTCCCTGGCTTATGAACATTCTCACTCTTCCCCTGGGCGTCGTGTCAGTGCCAGGCAATTCGTCAATTAATCTTCCAACACCCTTTTCAAGTTTTGAGATCAAACCTCGCGAAGTGACTTATATTGGAACTTTGATTATTGAAATTCCAGACCCGCTCCCGAATGGTCGTTTTAGACCACAATATAAAGTTCTTAATGAAGAAACTCAGACCACTGCAGAATTGAGAACTCGTATTCCAGGAATCGAAAAAGTAGTCACTGCACTGGTTGCCGTTCAATTGCCGGCACAGACTCCTGGAGCCATTCCAGATTCGAACCCAAAAACTAAATAGGATAGTTATTGGGCAAAACCATGATTAATTTCTTCATCAACTTTATGGCGGCCTTCTATGGACTCATCGGTGTTTTTTCGCTTATTCCCTTTCTTCTTTTCAGTTTCTTCCTGTCTTTCAGCCTTGTTGAATCCTCTCAGGTGAATGAGCAGATCTATTTGATCCTCGTTTTAGGCGGGATCTCCTCATTGGGCATTTCAATCATCTTTCTGGTTTACCGATTGAATGATTTAGGACGAAAACTGATGATTGTCTTTAGCGTTGCGATTCTATCCCTATTGCTCGGTCTCATATGGCGGGGAAAGATCGGTTCCAGGGTCTTAACCCATTACAACACGATAGGTCTGGAAGTCTTTATTCTAGTCTTTGGTGGCGTGACTTTATTTCTTTTCCATCCCAAGGTTAGACAATTCTTTACGGGTTAAAATAGGGAGAGGTCATGACAGGATTTCGATCCATGGCAATGACCTTTCCTTTTTTTATGGTGATCACCGTGATGTGAGGATCCTCCTGATCGGGATAGGGGATGTAAGTAAGTTCTCGCACGACAGAATAAGTATCGTCATTTTCTTTTTCAATACGGACTTCGATCTCCCTATCCGGCGGTCCTGCGCGAGCCAAAACCTCCCCTTCTGACGTCCCAATTTCCAACATGCGATAGGCGTCGAAGTCCATCATGCCGGCCGACGCTTGAAGCGATATCAGACTGAACATCACCATCACGGTAAATATCAGTTTTGTCATTCCCATAAACGTCTAGTCCGGTGTCATTTCCACTGACTTGCTCCCCCAGTTAAGCACCGGTTTCTAGAAAAAGTTGCTTGTTCCTATCCAGATTCTTGAAAAGAAATGGCGAGACCCATCAATTTTCAAACAGATTTGCGTTTCGATATCTAATTTGAATTCCTTTAAATGCAAGCAATCCACTTACAACCGAATTTGGGACGGAATACTTATTTGCCCGATTTCCACATTCTGGCATCAAAATAAAAGGGTTTGGGTTCGGAAAACTTTATTTTGCGAAAATCCGGGTGAGCGGGATTGAGGAGATAATTGACTTCTTCAGGAATTAATACGGAAGGCACTTGAAGCAGGACCGTTTCCTTCTGTTCTGCCCAGCGCGTCCCCATATCTTTCGTAGTATCCGGAGCCGGGAATTCTTGCCAATTCGGCGGAAGGGATTCCCGTTCAATTTTCTTGATCGTGACATCTTCGGAAATGCGCGCCGAGATAGAAAAATATTTTTGGTTAAATGGGACAATACTGCTGATGTGTACAAAAACTTCAAGGGAAGCGAGAGCCAGCGAACCACCCAGATAGATTAAAGGGATTCCTTTATGGTTCCATCGACCCCCGTAAAGACGGGATCCCTCGCCTGTCAAGGCCTCGACTCGCTGAGACGCCTGAATAATTCTCCAGGCCAAGATCAAGCAAAGACACCATGCTCGATTCGACCCAGGAGATCCTTCACTTCCTGTGATCCTGCTTCGGTAGAAATAAGATCCAGAGGAAGCCGGTGATTGAGCCCCATCTGCGGAGAATGAAGCCATTTTTTCGCCTGATCTATTCCACCCAGAACTTCGGAGGCCATCGCATAAATCCTGGCAAGGCGGTATAGACGATCACTGGTCACCGGGTCTAATTTTGCCGGCTTTCTTTCAGTCTTCCTGGACCGCATAAGCGTTTTGGTGCTGACACCGAGGCTTTTCGAAAGCTCCAGATCACTGAGGCCGAGTAATTTCTTGAAGTAATTCAGCACAGAAGCGGAAAATCCCTCCTTGATGATTTTGTCGAGATCCAATCCGGTACGAATTGCCCTTCCGAGGAGTTTCTTTCCTCCGAGAATGTTCATCGTTTCTTCTGTCAGTTCAAACATTTGAATTCCATTACATTTATCCTAATGATACAGGACAATTGTCCCATTGTCAAATCGGGAGAAGTGATAGAAGAAATGTTCAAGGGATCAAGCTTCCCGGTTCGAGGGAGATAACTTTCTCCCTTCTTTCCATTTTTCAAGTTTCTCCAGACCTTCTTCAAAATAAAGATAGATGACCGGGGTGATATACAGGGTCACCAATTGAGAGACCAGGAGCCCACCCACCACGGCCATACCGAGGGGCCGCCGCACTTCAGATCCTGCACCAAATCCGATGGCGATCGGAAGCGTCCCCATCAAGGCGGCCAGCGTCGTCATCATGATCGGCCTAAACCGGACCAGGCACCCCTGATAGATTGCATCGTGCGCTTTCTTACCTTCATTTCTTTGCGCGTGAAGGGCAAAATCTATCATCATAATCGCGTTCTTCTTGACAATACCGAGCAACATCAAAAGTCCGACAAACCCGAGAATATTGAGCTCCAGATGAAAAAGAGTCAATGTTAATAAAGCACCAAAGGCCGCGGAAGGGAGGCCTGCCAGAATGGTGATCGGATGAACAAAGCTCTCGTACAGAATCCCCAGAACAATATAAATCACACCGATTGCCAAAAACAGGAGGAGAGAAAATCCCTGAAACGAAGACTGGAAAGCCTGTGCAACCCCTTGAAAGCTCCCGGTTAGCGTGACGGGAACATTCATTTCCCGAGCCGCAGATTGAACCTCTGAAACCGCGTCGCTCAGAGAAACGCCGGGTTGAAGGTTAAAGGAGATGGTCACTGACGGGAGCTGTCCCAGATGCGCAACGGAAAGTGGACCTACAGACCGGTTCAACCGGGCTACCGCATTTAACGGGATTAACTGTCCGGTGGACGATCGAATGTAAAGGAGCGATAGCGCGTTGGGATCCAACTGATACCGGGACTCCAGCTCCATGATGACCCAGTACTGGTCCGAAGGGGTGTAAATTGTCGAAACCTGCCGGGACCCGTATGCGTTGTAAAGGGTTGTTTCAATCTGATCCGCCGTCACGCCCAATGAAGAGGCCTTATCCCTGTTGATATCCACCATAATCTGCGGTGTGGTTATTTCCAGATCGCTGTTCACATCCTGAAATCCGGGCAATGTTCTCAATTTGGCTTCAAGCAGAGGCGCCCAATGGTAGAGTTCCCTCAAATCCACATCTTGAAGGGTGTACTGGTAAAGGCTCTTGGTCAACTGGCCTCCGATCCGAATCATCGGAAGGTTTTGGGGAAATGCCCTGATCCCGGGGACTGTTGAAAGTTTTACCCGCAGTTCCTGTATCACTTTATCGACATCCGGTCTTTCGGAACGGGGCTTCAACCGCATGAAAATACGTCCCGTGTTGCCCGTAACATTCGGTCCTCCCGCTCCGACAGCGGACATGAAGGACTCCACATAGGGATCGTCCTGAACGATTTTGGCAAGCGCCTGCTGATGCGTCTTCATCGATTCAAACGAGATATCCTGGGCGCCTTGGGTAAAGGCAAAGATCATCCCGGTATCTCCGTTCGGAATAAACCCTTTGGGTATGTTGTTGAAAAGATAGATGGAAGCGACAAACAAGCCTGTAAAGAGGATCATCACGGCCGGGCGATGTTTCAATGCAAACTGGAGGGTCCGGTCATAGAGCCTGAGCCACCCTTCAAAAAATCGTTCGGAAAGTATGTAGAGCGCCCCATGTTTTTCCTCATGATGATTCCTGAAAACTCTGGAACAGAGCATCGGCGTCAGGGTCAGTGAAACAATACCCGATACCACGATCGCCGTAATAATGGTCACGGAGAATTCATGGAGCAATCTTCCTAAAATCCCCTGCATAAAAAGAACCGGGATAAAAACGGCGGCCAGAGAAATGGTCATGGAAAGTATCGTAAACCCGATCTCCCTGGAGCCGGTCAGCGACGCCGTCATGATATCCTCCCCTTTTTCCAGGTGTCGGACGATATTTTCTAGCATCACAATGGCGTCATCGACCACAAAACCGACGCAGAGCGTCAGGGCCATGAGTGAGAGATTGTCAATGCTGTAGCCGAGGAGATAGAGAATCGCGAATGTCCCCATCAGGGAAATGGGAAGCGCGAGACTCGGAATGACGGTCGCGGAAATCTTACGAAGAAAGAGAAAGATCACCATCACGACCAACGCAATCGCCAGGAGTAACGAGAATTTCACATCTTTGATCGAATCCATAATGGACACCGACCGGTCATAAAGAATTTCAAATCTGACCGATGCCGGCATCTGGCTACGGAAATCGGGCAATAGTTTCTTGATCGCCTCTGCCACCTGAACGGTATTGGTACCGGGCTGGCGTTGAATCGCCAGCACAATGGCCCGCGTATCCTTGTACCAGCTTGCGATTTTATCGTTCTGGACGCTGTCGATCACCCGGCCCACTTCCTCCAGCCGGATCGGCGATCCGTTTCGATAGGCTACAATCAGTTTGCGGTATGCCGCGGCGTTGGTCAGCTGTCCCGTCGCCTGGATCGAAAATGCCTGATGATGACCATAGAGCGTCCCGGTCGGAATATTGACATTGCCTCCGCTGATTGCGGTCGCCACTTCGTCAATACCGATTCCGCGAGAGGCCAGCGCATTGGGATCAAGCTGGGCTCGTACCGCATATTTTTGGGAACCAAATACCTGAACCTGGGCCACCCCTTCAATCGTTGATATCCGCTGGGCAATCATATTCTGGGCATAGCTGTCGATTTGGGAGAGTGGAAGATAGGGAGAACTCAATGCAAGAAAAAGAATCGGCTGATCTGCCGGGTTTACTTTTTGATAAGTCGGCGGTACCGGCATTCCGACCGGAAGGTTTTTCTGCGAGGCAACAATCGCTGACTGAATATCCTGAGCGGCGGCGTCGATATTCCGGTCGAGCGCAAATTGAACGGTGATCTGGGTCATTCCGATCGCATTGAGCGAATTCATGGAATCGATTCCGGCGATCGTGGAGAATTGCTTTTCGAGAGGCGTCGCCACCGATGAGGCCATCGTCTCGGCACTTGCGCCGGGTAGGTTGGCGGAAACCAGAATGGTTGGAAAATCGACGTTGGGAAGTTCGCTGACCGGCAGAGCCCGGTATCCGATGACGCCAAAGAGAAAAATCCCGACCATCAAAAGCGTGGTCATGACCGGACGCCGGATACAAAACTCGGGAATGGTCATTTCTTGACCGTCACTTTGGAACCAGGCACAAGCCTCGATTGACCATCGATAACGACCTCTTCTCCCGGCGCGATCCCTTTTTCAATGACACTCTCTTCTTCCATGACTCTCGAAACGGTCACCGTTCGGGATTCGACCGTTTGATCCGGCTTAACGACAAAAAGGTATTGTCCGAACTGTCCCGTCTGAACCGCCTGCGTAGGTACCACCACGGCATCGTCCAAATGAGAAAGGAACAGGTCCACATTCACAAACTGTCCCGGCCACAACGATTTAGTTCCATTTTGAAATACTCCTTTGAGCTGGATCGTTCCGGTTTGAAGATCGACCATATTATCGACAAAAACCAGCTCTCCCGTCACCGGACGAGATTCTTTGTCCGTGGGTAAAGCCTCCACCTTTAGGGGAGCCTTCGACATAAATTTTTTAATTTCGGGCAGATTTTGTCCCGGAACGGAAAAAGAGACAAAAACCGGTCGAACCTGATTGATCACGACGAGTGAAACATCATTGGCCTTGACCAGATTCCCTTCATGAACCAAAAGATTTCCTGTCACGCCGTCAATCGGAGACTGGATATAGCAGTACTCCAGCTGAAGTTTCGCATTTTCGACAGCGGATTCATCCGCCAGTAACGTGGCTTCCTCGGCCTGGGCATTCGCAAAAATCTGATCATACTGTTCCTTGGCGACATAACCATTGGCAACCAGCTCCTTGTATCGAACCGCTTGCTGTCGGGCGTTCTCCGCCTGCGCTTTGTCCCGGGCCAGATTCGCCTCCATCTGTCTTAATTGCACTTCAAAGGGCCGGGAGTCGAGTCTGAATAGAAGTTCTCCTTTCGAAACAAATTGCCCTTCTTTAAAATTCACATGGGTTAATGTTCCTCCAACCATGGCCTTCACCGTGACGGTGGAATAGGCCTGAACATTTCCAATGGCATGAAGTTTGACAGGAACGCTTTTCTGAACGGCACGGGCTGACATGACCGGAACCGGAGCGGGAACGATTTTGACCGCACCCTTCGGAGGCGCCGAGCCGGTGGAGGGCGACGAACAGCTGGTCGCCAGTAGAAAGAGGAGAGATAAAAAAGCATTTATTTTCATCGTGTTCTCACGGGGATCATTAAAATATCCAATAATTGTCAGGTATGAAGCGCCACTTTGTCAAATATTTTCAGGCCAAATGATTGACCTAATAGGCGTAAAAGGGACCGGTTCCCAGAGGGGTGGACTGTCCTTGATAGCCAAAATAGACGGTCCGTCCCAGGAAAAAGGGAAATCCCCAGATAAATCCAAAGGAAGGGGTCGACACAATGCCGAGGTTATTGAAAACCAGATTATTGGTACTAAACAGATTCAACTCGTTGCCCATTTTGAAGGAGATGAGTTGCGGAATATTACCTGAAGCCAAATTGATCGCTGTCAGGGAAAGGGTTGTCGTAGGGCAAAAGAATCCGTTCGGGACACTATTGACGATACAGTGCGGGATCACGGAATCTGGAACCATAAATCCGTTGGTTCCGCTGTCGATATACGCCGAATATTGGTTAGTACTGGTCGTTCCATAATCAGCGTAGGTCGTGTCCAGATAACCGTAATTTGGATCGACGGGATAGCGCAACGCTCCCGAGGCAACCCCGTTGTTGGTCTCCGTTCCAATACCGAGAACGAGGGCGCCGGTCAAATAGGGAGCCCCATTATCCGCCACCTGCGGGAACATGAGAGCGATACCGTTAGAATCAGTCGGAAGGAGAAATACGGGATTCCAAACCGGAGAAGATGGAATGGTCGAGTAGACAGGACCCGAATTAAAGGCCGCACAACTGTTGTTCCCTGTCGAACAGGAATAATAAATGCCGGCATCGAAAGGAAAGAAATCCAGTCCCAGGATTCCGTTAGCCGCCAATTGATTTTGCTGAGCGCCAGGAGAGGTGATTAATGTCACAAAGCTGGTTCCGCATTGGGTGTTTGGAATGGCGCTATTGAAAAAAGTTGAATCGATGACCTGAATGGGTACGGTTACCGCCGGTTCCCCGCCCAGAATGACATCCGTAATTTGAACCGGTCCCCAGAGAGCGGAGCCATCGCCAAAAAGCGCGCATTGTGCAACATTCCGTCCAGATGAGTCGTAAGTATAAGGGAGCGTAATTGAAGGAGGAATTTTACTCTTGAAAATTCTTAATCCGATCGAGCCGGTATCGACAAGGATATCCGGGATCATCTGACAGATGGAGGTGCCCGGCTGGCAAATTTTTATACTAACGCAAGGGGCGTCCGGAACGGAGCCCTGTCCGGCGCAAAGACCGCTTCCCCCCGCTGTCACGCTCAAAACATTGGGACCCTGGGGTCCGAACGAAGGGAGATTGGTATTAGATCCGCTCCCGCAGCTGACTGCAAACCAGACAACCGCTCCCCAGGTGAGCCCACGTTTCATCGAACTACCGGATCTCCTTTTCAGTGACACCGGTCGGGAAAAGCGAGGGGACGAAGGCTCTTCCCATGAGCGACCTTCTCCTTCCACCGGTTTCGACCACAAGATGATCTGTCTTCATGACAATCGGAACGCGCCTTAAACGATTGTCTTTTCTTCGTTCGACCCATCCTTTTTGAAATTCTTCAAAATATTTTCCAAACAGCTTCTCGAAATCAGGAAAACCCGCTCCCTTCCAGGTTACTGCAAAGATCGTCCCGTTCGAATCAACATATTCTTCCAGGGTCATCGAGGGGCTTTTGAGTGTCTCCAGCCTGTACCCGTTTTTCTCTCTTGCGGGTTTTCTCTCGCCAGAGAGCCTTTGACGATCCGATTCAATGCTATTTTGGTCTTCTCCCAATACCGCCAGGGCAGGAACTGCCGCAAGCCCCAGGAGACTGACTAAAATTGAAAAACCGAGGATCTTGGGTCTGATAGGCATTTTTATTTAAGGGTTGAAGGTGGCTGACAAAAACTGTTGAATTTAGGAGAAAGTCTCCATGACCTGCTTGATTTTTTCTTCGTCGTAGGGTTTTAATATGTAATGTTTCGCACCTTCCTTCAGACAAGAAAGGACCGTCTCCTGAGAAGAGACTGAACTGACCATGATAGCGGCCACTGCCGGATCAACCTGTTTGAGGAGCCTTAAACATTCCAGTCCCCCCAGTTGCGGCATGATCATATCGATCATGACGATATCCGGTTTGGTCTCTTTGTATTTGGTAATGGCCATTATCCCGTTTTCTGCCATGCCTGCCACTTCGAATCCGAGTCCTTCCAATATCTTTTTGAGGTGGTTTCTTAACGCGCTCGAATCGTCCACGATCAAAATCGATTTCTTGCCTTTCTTTTTTTCGGCCATGCTTAAGAACTTCTCCTTTTTTCCTGTTCGTCTAAGTAATTTCGGATCGGGTGGCGCGGAGGACCTCTTCCGAAGTGGTTAAGCCCGACAAGATTTTTTTGATGCCGTCCACTCTCATCTCGGCAAAACGGTTCTGAAAGGCCGCTTCCTTCATGGTTTCGATGGAAGCCCCTTCAATGATTAATTCTCTCAGCTGTTCGTCTATGAGCAGAACTTCATGTATACCGATTCTTCCCTTATATCCTTTCTTCTTACACTGACTACACCCTTTTCCCTTATAAAAGAGGACTCCTTCCGTTTCCAGGTCCTCCAGTCCAAACCGCGCTAGTTCGGCCGTTTTGGGTCGATACGATTCTTTGCATTCCTGGCAAATCTTCCGGACCAGACGCTGGGCAACCACGCCGAGAATCGACGGAGCGAGTAGAAACGGCTCAATCCCCATATCCACCAGACGGGTAATGGACGAGAGGGCGTCATTGGTGTGGAGGGTGCTAAACACCAGATGTCCCGTCAGAGCTGATTCGGTTGCGATTTGACCCGTTACGGTATCCCGGATTTCGCCGATCATGATCACGTCCGGATCCTGCCTCAAAATCGCACGCAGGGCCGTCGCAAAGGTCAGGTCTTTCTTTAAATTGACCTGAACCTGGTTGACTAAAGCAAGCTGATATTCAACCGGATCTTCAACCGTAATGATATTTTTCTCGATCGATCGAATCGTATTGAGTATCGCATATAAGGTCGTGCTTTTTCCACTCCCGGTCGGTCCGGTAACCAGCACAATGCCATGCGGCTGAAAGATAATCTGGGACAGCCGGTCATAATTATCCTCCGAAAATCCGAGATCTTCGAGCTTGACCTGAATTTTTGAACGGTCCAGTAACCGGAGGACGATTTTTTCACCGAAATGGGTCGGCAGCGTCGAGACTCTCAAATCGATCTCTTTCTTCTGGTGAAAAAACTGGATTCTCCCGTCCTGGGGCTTTTGTCTCTCCGAAATATCGAGATTCGACAAAATTTTAAACCGGGAGACCACTGCCGGATGAAGACTCATCACAAAAGAGGCCTGTTCTTTGAGAACGCCATCAATCCGATATCGAATCATCAGTTTGGTTTCGGCCGGCTCGACATGAATGTCGCTCGCGCCTTCTTCAACCGCTTCCATCAGGATTTTGTCGACCAATTTAATGATCGGAGTCTCTTTGCCCGCCTTTTTTAACTTTTCGACATACCCGGCAGTTCCTTCAGACGCGCCGTTTTCCTGGAGATCCGTTTCAACCGAAATCGATCTCGGTCCTTCGGTATAGTTTAATTCGATAAATTTTTCCAGCTGGGACCTTAACGCCAGAACCGTCTGGATCTTGTACTTGTTATCCAGCCCCAGGGCGGTCAGCGTATCCAGCGAAGTCGGATCGGCCAGGGCGATGGTCAGCTCCTTTTCAAATAAAAACAGGGGAAGAAACAAAAATTTGGTGGCCACGCTCTCCGGAATGATCTTGATCAACTCTTTCGAAATGGTCACATCATCCAGATCGACGACGGCCATATTAAACTGGACACCTAACGCTTCCGTGACATCTTTCTCAGATGCAAATCCCAGATCAATCAAGAACGACCCGATCGGTCTGGACGGATCTCCGCTTTTGGCCTGTTCCTCGAGAGAATGGTTTAAATCTGCTTCGGTAATAATTTTTTTGTCGATCAGAATTTTGCCCAGCTTTTGTTCAACCGCTCTAGCGACCTTCACGACTCTTTGCCTTCTTTTAGACTTTCATGAATCAGGCGCTCAATCTCGTCCTGACTGACCTGCTTCTTTTCGTCTCTGGACGGTTTTCTCTTCCCCTTCGAGATTTTTTCGCTGTTGAGAAATTCCTGGATCGCTTTACTGGAGGAATACGAAGAGGTTTTCTTAACCTGGGAAGCGGAATTTTCTGAAGAAGAATCGGTTTCCTTCAAAAACTCTTTGGGCGATGGACGGACGGCAAACGAACTCCCGCAGCTTCCACAATAATGGTCGCCCGAGAGATTGATAAAATGGCACTGTGGACAGGAAAAAACCATTTTTATTCCACACTGGCCGCAGAAATGACGGCTTTCCAGATTAGAGGCATTACATTGTGCGCAGGTAATCATAACGAGGCTTTCCGCTAAAAATGTGAATAAGGGAGATCTCTCTAAGGATAACAAAGGACCTTGATTTGTCAAATTCCGGAATACTGAGAATGGATGACGAAAGTCGTTATTTTAAAACGGAAGTCAGACTGTGATACATGGCGTCAAAATAGGAGATAATGTCTCCCCGCCTACTGGATGGATTCATTGATTCAGAAAGAATGACGGTATGCGCATGGAGTCTCACCGCCAGGTCCGTTACCCGATCGAAATCGACAAAAGGAGGGCGCTCCGTAGCCGAAATGAGTACCAATGCGACGCGTTGATCTTTAAATCGCCGGGCCAATTCTTTAAAACGCGCTTCATCGGGCCGATTCATCTCTTTGGGTTCAATGTAACTGACGATTTCCAACCCATGCCTTAGGGCCAGATAGTTCCAGCTTCGGTGGTAGGCAATGATCTTTTTTCCCCTGAAAGGGGCCATACTGTCGTCCCACTCCTTGATCTTGTTTTTTAACCGTGAGATCAATCCTTCTGCGGTCGAGTCATAGATTTTGGAATTGGCGGGGTCCACCCGGATAAAAGCATTCTTGATCTGTTCAATCATCGGTATCGTATTGGCGGGGTCCAGCCAATAGTGGTGATTCTTCACATTTTGATTTAAGCCGTTTTTTAACAGGAGTTCCTGAAATCGACTTCCGGCAAGTTCCTGATCCGGATAAGGCAAGAGAACCACCCCGTGAGAAAGGGTAATATACCCTCCCGCTCCCTGCTGGATTTTCTTGTTCTTGACCTCCTTAATCAAGGGACCTAACCAGCCTGCTTCAAGCTGTTCCCCATTGACAAAGAAGAGATCCGCCTGCTCAAGCCATGGAAGATGGCTGAGATCGGGTTCGACGCTATGAGGATCAATATCGGCGCCGACAATCCAGCGCGCGTCAATGAACTCGCCCCCGACCTCTTTCGCCAAAAGAGCCTCATGTTCCGTGGTCGCCATGACTAAAATTTTACCTTCCGCCAGGCCTTGATAGCTCAAGACCGACAGAAAAAAAAGGGAAAATAACTTTACGACCAGACGATTTTTATCCTTCGCCATCAATGGACTCCAAAACGATTTCTTTCATTATGTTTGTTTCTTGAAATTCGCCTATTTAATAAAATACCGCCTGAGAAGACCTGGCAGCAGGAAGAAGGAAGAAACGGTCAACATGGCTGATCCGGTTGGCAGAGAGTAGACAAAAGAAAAATAAAACCCGAATAACGCTGACAAAAGGCCAAATATCGTGGCCAGAACAAAAACCCGCTTGATGTGGTCAGAAACCAAAAGGGCCGAAGTCGCCGGTATCACCATAAATGAAAAGACCGGCAAGGCACCGATTGCACTGATGGATATTGAAATCGCCAGAGCAAATGTAAAGTAGAGCAGCTGATTGAACGCGACCGCTTTGATACCCATTGCCCTGGCGGACTCGGCATCGAAAGAGGAAAAGAGAAATTCCTTATGGAGCAAGGCATGAATCGCAAAGATCAACAATGAAGCCCCTGCCAAAAGAAACAGCTGTTTATCGGAAACAAAAACCGCGTTTCCGAATAAAATATTATCGATTTCATGAGTCTCCACAGCGACCTTGTCGAGGATCAGCAGGACGAGACCCGCAGGCAGGACATAGCTGATCCCGACAATGGATTCCCGTGTAATCTTCCTTTCCCCGACCTGAATGGCCAACAGGAGCGCGGCGACCACTGCAAAAAGAAACGATACCAACGCAGGAACTGAAAGAAATCCGCTCTGTTCTCCCTCGGTAAAATGTACTCCGAAAAAGAGTCCCATGACGATGGAGATCGCAATTCCCAAGGCGGAAACTTGCGACAGTGCGGCACTGACGAAGACGATCCGCTTGAGAACAATGAACACCCCGAGAAATGAACTCACCAGAGCCGCCAGCGTACAGGCCAGAATGCCGCTATAAAGGAGCGGCATCGCATCGAGGAAGCTCATGCCATTGCTTTCGACGAGAAGAATTCTGGAGAGAAGCGGAATATGACGAAGCCAGTCCATTAGTTAATAAGGCCTCTTTTTAACCGGTGCGGGACGCTGCGGGTGGGGATGGGGGTGAGAGTGGTTTTGGTGGGCATGGCTATGTTTGACTTCGTGGCTATGTACCACGACATATTTTTGCCCATGAAGATTGTGGACATCGAGATCAATTTTATAGATCTTTTTCAGATTTTCATCTGTCAGTAGACCTTCTGTGTCCCCTGATTCAAAAATTCCATCGCCATGGATAATAATCAAATTCTTGGCATAATTCGCAATCAGATTCAAAATATGGGTAATCATCAAGATGGTAATATTCGATTCTTCATGCAGCGACATGATCAACTTCATGATATTACTTTCCCCTTCGATATCCATCGCATCGGTTGGCTCATCCAGAATGAGAATGTTGGGGTCCGTTGCAAGCCCCCTGGCGATGAGAACCCGCTGTTTCTGCCCTCCCGAAAGCTCCCGGAACGGTTTTCTGGCCAACTGCGGAATGCCGACTTTTTCAAGAAGATCTGATGCAATCTGCCGGTCTTTTGGCCCTACCCTTTTGAAGAGTCCAATTTTGGAGTAGCGCCCCATCAGAACAACATCGAGCGCCGTCAGAGGGAAAATATCGTCTAACGTTCCCCGCTGGGGAACATAACCGACGATCAGATCCGGACTCTTCTCAATGGTTCCGTCGATCGGCGGCACCGATCCGAGAATGGTCTTGATAAATGTGGTCTTTCCGGCACCATTTGGACCGACAATTCCCCAGAAATCGCCATCCTTGATTTCCAACGAAATTCCGGACAGCAGAGACTTTTTGTGGTAGCCAATGGATAAATTTTTAAGGTGTATCTGCGCAGTCATTGCTTAGTTCACTTTTAGGAATCAACTATCTCCATGATTCGCGTTTTTAAATGCTTTTGAAAACTCTCCAAAAATCTTGTCAAAGAGAGCAAATACATCCGGTACGCCGAGCTCTTTACTGACCGAAGAGGGAACATTGACGATTTCCGCATGAGCCCGCTCTCCGATGGATCTTGCGATCTGGAGATTCTGGTAGTTTTCCATCAATATAATTTTGACATGGTCTTTCTTCATTTTTTCGACCAGCGCTGCCATGTAGGAGGCGCTAGGCGGGATCGTTTCATGCGGTTCGACATAATCTTCTATCTTCCAATGATAGCGTTCGGAAAGATAGGTCCAGCTCCGGTGATAACTGACTATTTTCTCTCCCCGGTAAGGGGCCATCATTTCATCCCATTCTTTAATCTTTTGAGTCAGTTTATCCGAAAATGTCTTCAAATTTGCCTGGTAAAAAGGCGCATTCCCGGGATCGGACTCTTCCAGAGCCTGTTCAATATTCTTTGCCATAATCAAATTGTTGGAAGGTTCCATCCAGTAATGATGATTCCCGATTTTCCCGGCGCTTAACAAGACCAGGAGACGGGCAAAAGGGGAATCCTTTAAGTCGTCCGCGTCATATTCGAGGAGAGGGACCTCTTTCGAGACGTCGACATAACCATGCTCGCCTTTCTGAATTCTTTGATTCCGGCAGAGGATCAGTGCCTGGGGAAGCCAGTTCAATTCCAGTTCCTGGCCATTGACCAGCAAAAGATCGGCTTTGTTTAGCAGGGGAACAAAGGCCGGGGTCGATGGAATTTCATGCGGATTCTGATAACCCTTTCCCAGAAAACGAGACTCGATCTTGTCGCCGCCAATCTGATGAGCCAGGTCTGCCCAATGCTCAAAGGTCGCCAGAACAAGCATTTTGGCCTGAACTTCCCGGGCAAGACTCGTCAGTAAAATAATGAATAAAAATAGGTTTAAACTGCGTTTTTTCATCATTTTAGGTTAAATTTAATCATGCCCGATTAGTGAACAAAGGTCAACTCTAATAGTAGGGGCTTGCGTCGGACATTATTTAAGCGCAGAAGCCAATTCGTCATATATCCGGTCAAAAAAGGCGACGATATCGGTTTGCTTTCCGGACTCACTCAAACTGTCCGGGAGCACTACAATTTTAGAATGGATTTTTAATGCCAGATTTTTCACCGCCTCGATATCGACATAGGGAGGTTTCTGATTCTCGGACATCAAGATTGCCGAAACCCCTTTATTTTGACTCCGGTTAGCCAGATTGTTCAAATCCCCCTCGGCCGGCCGGGTCATCTCTCTCGGTTCCACGTATCCGACAATGGACAGACCATGGCGATGGGCGAGATAAGTCCAGTCCCGATGGTAGGAGATGATTTTTTTCCCTTTAAAAGGAACCATTTTGGCATCCCATTCCTTGATTTTTTCTTCCAAGCGGTTAATCAATCCCTGGGCGTTGGACTCATAGGTCTTTGAATTGGAGGGATCCACGCTGATCAGACCTTTCTTAATATTGTTGATCATCGGAATCTCATTGGCCGGATCAAGCCAGTAATGGTGGTTACCCACCGTCTTCCCCAGCCCCATGCCGAGGATGACGGTATAGAATTTAGTCTGTCTCAACTCTTCCGCAGCATAAGGGAGTATCGTTGCCTCTTCCGAGAGATTGATATAGTTGTCCTGATCCCTCATAATTTTCCCATTCCGGGTATCGACCAAAAGAAATCCCAGCCAGCCGACCTCAATGTCCTGCCCGTTCACCAACAGAAGATCCGCCTTGTTTAAGATCGGAACCATTGTTTTGTTCGGCTCCACAAAATGTGGATCTTCTTCTGCGCTAACCAGTGACCGTACGTCGATCAGGCCGCCACCGATTTCTTTCGCCAGGAGAGCTTCGTGTTCCGTCGTTCCGACCACAAACGGTTTAGCTTCTGAAGAAATATTCATTCCCGCTATTGAAATGGCGATGACACCGAGTGTCAGCCCTTTTTTGATTAAACCAGTGATATTAAACATGGATATCTCCTTAAATAAAATTCTTGATGATATTCAATTTAGAATAAGGTCAGAAACTTACCGACTCCGGGGGTTACCGTACCCAATCCCATATTTAACTGAACGATCAAAATATCGCTATCCTGTTGTAAACCGCTCGCATTCAAATGGTCATACTCAAAGGTCCATCGGGCTACGGGACTGACATAATACCGATACGCCGCAGCATATCGAACACGGGAATCTTCCTGCTTTCCAATGATCTGGGAAGAAGCGGGATCCACATAATCCTGACTGGACGGGGCGACATAATCTAACCGAGCCGCCAATTCATGTCGGTAAGCATAACGATAACTTGCTTCAGTATACGCACCCCATAGGGTATCGCTTTTGCCAGGAAGTGCGGTCGAAGTGAGCATCCCATAATTGTTGAGATCCTTTTGATTGATGATCGGGTGATCCCGCTTGGCGAGGATACCTTCAATTGTCCATCGGACATTCGGGAATATCGGCGAAGTAGGCGGTTTCCAAAAGAGCGTCGATTCCAGGTCGATTAACGTGGTCTTATCGTCCGGATTGCATTCCGTACAGCCTGATGCTGCAATCATGTCTGCATTCTTATTATTTCCAAATGCCCCGGAAATTCCAGGTTCCCAGGTCATCGCATCGTTAATCCCGATCACCGATGAGATCTTCGGAATTATGACAAATTGATTGGTATCCGTACCCGCGTCATCCGCTGCATTATTTCTTGTGTCGATCGGTCTCACAAAGGTGGAAAAACGATTCACATTTCCAAAATCACCCTGCAATTGAGCATTCTGAACGTCCAATGAAAATTCTACGAAAGTCTCGATGGGCGGCTGCCAGGTTAATTCCATTCCCAGCTTGTGAATTCCGTCTTCCCCCAGCATGATATTGGTAATGATCGGAGGGGTGGCAAAATTCCATTCATGGTCGTGAACCGGATTGATCTTTCCAATATTCGATCTGAAAATACCCGCTTTTAACGCCAGATTAAAAGGCATTTTATGGAAATAAACAAAGGACTCTTCAATGGAGGAACCGGATTCCGCTCCGGTGATAAAGAGAGCGAATTTCGCGGGAAATTGGAATAGTTCCGCGGAAAAAGAAAGATCCGCGCTCTTTAACGTAAATCCGCGCGGAATGGAGCCGCCCACCACATCCTGGTTATATCCTTCCGCATAGTGAGTCATATTGGCATACATCAAATTGATGTTGAGAGACATATCAATCAGGCCATACTGGCTCAAAGTCACCCCTTTGACATGGGCTTCTGCCGGAGGGGCCCAAGCAAGAACCGGCATGAGGGAAATAGTCCCTAACCCCACATAAAGAAAAAATTTTCTAATTGAAAACATCATGCATTCCTCCCTGACTAATAAAACTTAATAATCCCGTCTCTCGCAAAAAAGGCCATGATGCGGAGTTGGGATTGATCCCATCTCGACCTTCATGGCCTTACCATTCAATCTATTTTTTGCAAAAAAAAACCACGAATACCGCGGATCTCCTCTTAGTCGATGAGAATCCTCTTAACCTTCGTGGTCTGCTGTTTTGAAACTGACTCTGGTCTGACAGATGAACTTTGTGACTTCAATCACAATTTAATGTTGAGTTCAGTTAATCATTTCTTGTTTTAAAAGTCAACGATAATATCACCGAATCATTTATCTCAAAAGTTATCGCGTCAGAGAAGAGTCTTTTTTAATCACCTTAAAATCGATTTCACTGTGACAGATTTCACATCGCTGGCCCAATTCTCCGTCATGAATATCATCTCTCCGATGACAGCTGACACACATTCTGGAGGTTTTTGCCACAAACATGGTCTGGGTATGGCATTCGGGGCATTTCACATTTCTATGTTTATCAAGAAGCGGATACCCGGTCTCTTTGAAATGATTAAAATCTTCTCTTTCCCAGGTCTTTGCCGTATGGCAGGCTTCGCATTTCTTCCCGAATAACCCTTTGTGCTCGTCATCTTTCTTGTGACAATCGATACAGAGCCTGGGCGCATCTTTAAAGAGCTGGGTTTTGTGGCAAAGCGCGCATTTGGTCTCGATATGTTTCCCTTCGAGAGGGAAATTGGTCTTTTTGTGATTGAATTTGTCGATCTCTTTCCAGGAATTTTCCGTATGGCATCGCGCACAGGATTCACCCAGCTTTCCCCGATGCTTATCATCTTTTTGGTGGCAAGAAATACAATCGATGGAAATCTTATATTTCTCATTCGCATGGCATTTACTGCAGAGTACCGGAATATGCTTCCCAACCAAGGGATATTTTGTCGTGGAATGGTCAAATCTAATCTCCTTCCACTTGGGCACAATCTGATGACAGCGATCGCATTTCGGCCCCAATTTTTCTTTATGGTAATCATCTTTCTTATGGCAGTCGTAACAGAGTTTCGGTGTCTGTTTAAGCTGGGGAGTCTGGTGGCATTTGATACATTCGACCTTTTGATGGGTTCCGACTAATTTGTACTCAAATTTATTGTGGTCAAAGTTTTGTTCCTTCCACGTTTTTGCGGTATGGCAGGTCTCACAATCCTTGCCGAGGTTTCCTTTATGTTTATCCTCTTTTAAATGGCAACCGATACAGGTCTTGGGCGCTTCCTTGACTTTTTTAAGAGGAAGATGGCATTTTTCGCATTTCGTATCGATATGTTTGCCTTCAAGCTTAAAGTCTGTCTTGTTATGGTCGAATTTAATTTCTTTCCATTCCCGGGCGGTATGGCAGGTTTCACAATTCTTGCCCAATGATCCTTTGTGCTTGTCCTCTTTCTGATGACAGCTGAAACAGGCCTTGGGGGTCTCTTTAAATTTCTTCTGGGGTTGATGGCATTTTTCGCATTTGGCTTCTTCGTGCTTACCCACGAGCGGAAAATCGGTTTTGGAATGGTCGAATTTGATCTCTTTCCATTCCCGAGCTGTATGGCAACTTTCACATACTTTTCCCAATGACCCTTTATGTTTGTCTTCTTTTTCATGACATGAAAAACACTCTTTGGGCGTTTTGGTAAAATTTTGAGCGGTATGGCATTTTTCACAGACGACAGGACCCTGTTTTCCGGTGACATGTCGCCCGATCAGGGGAAAATGGGTCGTTGCGTGATCAAATTTCGCCTCTTTCCAGCTTTTCGCGTTGTGGCACTCCTTGCAGTTCTTTCCGAGCGCCTCTTTATGGTAGTCATCCTTAATATGACAGGGAGAGCACTCTTTCTGTGTTTCACGGTATTTCGGCTTTTTGTGGCATTTATCGCAGTCTGCCTTTTGATGTTTCCCTTCGAGATCAAATTCCGTTTTACGATGATCAAACTCATCTTTTTTCAGATCGACCAGTTCAAAGACTCTCCCTTTGTGGTCGCTGTGGCAGATTTCGCATTTGGTGGCATCGATTTTTCCATGAAATCCTCTCTTCTGGTCGACATCTCGTTTTGCCTCTTTGTGGCAGACGAGGCATTTGTCAAAAAAGAATTTCTGGCCGATGGTGTGGCATTCCAGACAGTTTCCTTCAATCTTCTGATGGAGAGAGGCAACTTCGCCCGGCATGACCCCTTTGAGGAGGTCAAATGAGTGGACTTTGGACGGAGTCAATAAGAAAAGAACGAGAATGGATAGAAATAGAAGCTGTTTCTTCAAATGTTTCTTAAATGGGCCTTTAGTTTTTATGGGGTAGGGCAGGACCTAGAATATCATAACTGCAGCAATATGGATAATAAAAGTGACAATCAGAATCCATATAAAAGGAACATGGAGTTTGTGCCAGATCGAGAAGAGCTTCGCCGCCGACTCGAGAACGGTCACATGTTTTTCCAGAGAGATGAGTTTAATGACCATCTCTTCAAGCGATCCTTCCAAAACATGGTACTTTCTCTCCTTTAAATATTTAATCACCTCTTTTTTGACCTTTTTTTCCAGTAAATCGATCTTGATCATCAGGTAAAGAGATTTTAAAAGTCCTGCAGAAGACTTGCTCTCTCTTAAACCAAAGAACCGGTTGATACTGTCCAAAGTTTTCTGGGAATCGGAGAACTGGGTTTTTATCTTTTCACTGAGCTGGCTGATCTCTTCGTTCATTTCCCTTAACGTCGCTCTTTCTCCAGAAAGGGAGAATTGGAAATGTCGGTAAATATAACGCCCCACAATGCCGCTCCCCACCACGATCATCATCGAATAGTAGGCAATGGCCGAATTGGTCGCGGTGACCGTAAAACCGCTGTGGTATACGATCAACATCGGACCAAAAAGACAGAATAAGATATGAATGTCGAGCCAATCCTTGATTTTTCCAAAATGACTTAATCTTCTGACCTTTTTCCGGATCACATAAAAAGAGGCCCCGACAAACATCATGGCTGAACCAATAATTCCGATCAGCCGGGAAAAGTCATCGCCGACTTTGTAGGGAAATATCGCCATATAAATGGGAACCCCGACGGCCGCAGAGAGTCCCAGTATTAACATGATCCATTTGGCCCATTTCATCGGATTGAACTCTTTGGAAACAGCATCCGCTCTATTTTTTGGAGGAGCCGAGTTTTCCTTGGCTGGCATATTCTGATACGCTTTCGGCTGGGCGATATTAATCTGCATTAATAAATCCTTTCTGTTCTGACTTGTCAAGATCCGGGCAGTTCTTAAAATGAATTAAAACGGAATTGAGACGCTGGTGCGGGTCTGGATGGTATTGTTCCAACCCGAGGAGAAGCTATTGTCTTCCATCAAATAATCCCCTTCCAGACTCGCTTCCACACCATTCTTTAACGAATATCTCATCACAAACCCCGGAACATACCGGGTTAAGGAGCTCCCCGCTGACAGATTGAAAACGGTGTTTTCATATCGAAATCTAAGCCCCCCCTGGAAACCACTGGGCCAAATTCGAAGCATATTGGCGACGATGGAAGTATTCGTGGAGTCCGTCCCGGGAGAATAGAGAAAAAGGGTAGAAATAATCTCGTTCTGATTGAAATAATTCCTCTCCAAAATAAACGCCGAATAGCGGTCTGCAATCTTCTCCGAATCGACCATGGGAAAAGTGATCATATGGCTTGCGAGATCGGTTGGATTATAAAATGTCTTCCCATACCTGAAATCGACTCGCCAGATAAGGGAGAGGTCGATCGAAAGTCCAAGACTGTAATCGAGCGTCGTTTGCGTCGCAGCCAGGGCGCTGGCCATAATTTCCTCCCGCGACTTGGTTGCGATCAGATCATCCATCGTCGTAATAGGAGGAGTCGCGAGGAAATTTGCCGGGTCTGCAAGCGCCGTGTTGAAATCCAGAAAAGGATTTCTCCGGTACTCCACCAGACCGGAATAGTGAAAGATGGACCGGGTATAGTCGAAATTAACCATGGCATCATTTATTTTATTGAAATCGATATCCCGATCGAGGAGCGTCGTCAAATTAAAGTTTTCATACATCCAGAATGCATTGAGACCAACGGCTCTTCGGGTTGAAAATTCTTGAAAATACTCCTGAGTAAAGTAGATCTTACCCGTGATATGATAATAGTCGACCACCGATAAATAGCTTTCATAGAATTTTCGCTCGGATTCAATCGCGAGCGTATCGGTCGCAAAAATATCGACTGGAGCTCCGACGCTGTTCGTCCAGGTCACGGAAGAAACCGGAAGACCAAAAGACAATCCGTCAAACCGGTTAAATAACGTACTTCCGGAGCTCGGCTGTCTTCCCAAACGGAAATTCGAAAACCAGCCGACATTATTCCCTTCAAGATATAACTTATTGAGTCGGGTCCGGTCATTTCGATTGACCAAAAAGTCGTTTGCGTTCATCCCGGAAAAGTTGAAACGGAGATCGGGACCGGATCCCTTCCGCCATCTGAAATCCAGAAATTCGCTCAGGCGGCTCTGGGTATTCGAAGACATCCCTTCAGGAACACCTGCGAGGGCATAATCGTAAAGATATTCGGTAATGAGTGAGCCGGAGATTCTGTCCGGACCTGTTCGAACCGGAACCCGCTTTGCCGGGGTTTCTTTCTTCTCCGCGCCTTCCTTCCCTTTAAGATCCCCGGTTGCCGTACCCGATTTTGCCAGGAGCTGGCTCTTTTCTTCCGCATCTTTTTTATGAAGTGAAGCGGGGAAACTTTTCAAAAAGCGCTTGAAACTTTCCAGGGCTAGAGCCGGCTTCTCCGTCTTTTCGCTGATCAAAGCAAGATACCAATACGCTTCTTCCACAGATGACGTACCATTGCCGCTTTGAATCAGGCGATAAAAGAGCGATTTCGCCTGATTATACTCTTCTTGCTGAAAGAGCTGGATTGCTTTGGCCAGTTCATCAGATTGATCTTTAGGGGATGGATGTGCCTGGACGGAACTGGCGGCGCCAGAAGTGACCGAACTAGATGGCAACTTCTGATCAAGAAGGACTAATTTGCCCTCCGCCGCTTTCTTGTGAGAACTGCCGGGATAACTTTTTACAAATAATCTGATTTTCTGCCGAATGATATTCGGTTTGTCTGATTTCTCGCTGATCAGAACCAGGTACCACTGCGCATCTTCAATTTCCGGAGAACCAATTCGCGTTTCAATCAGATGCAAAAACAGTTTTTTGGCTTTGACGAAGTCCGATTGCTCATAAAAACGAATCGCGTTAGCCATTTCATCCGAATGGCCCCTTAGATTCAGGAACGACGGTCCCCATGAACAGCCGCTCAGTAAAAAAAAAACGACGGAAAAAATCAAACCTTTGTTAATCAATTCATACCCTTTCTCAACCATACTTTATTTAGAAAAAGTGGAGGTACTATGGCAATTTCCACAAACCAGGCCGACGTTATGATTCGATTTATAGACCGCACCCATCGGATTTCCCGCTTTGTGGCAGTTCTGGCAGGTCGATGAATAATTAAAAATCGCCGAATGGACCATTTTATAGCTGGAAAAACCACCCGATTTGGTACTGGTGTGACATGAGTTACAATCGGTGATGATGTTCGAAAGAGGATTGTGAATCAGGTTTCCTGCCGTGGTTGGGGGTACCATTGCCCCACTGGAGTTTCCGGAAAAATGACAACTTTTACATTGCTGACCGGCAAGATTGGTATGGTCAAATGCCGCACCCGCAAAGGAGCTCGTGCTCTTGTGACATTGACTGCAATCCTGACTTCCTAAATTGCTATGGGTGGCATTCGTGGGCGGAGGCATTCCCGGACCTCCTATCTTATGACAGGAGGAACAGAGCTGGCCCATCAGATTTGCATGGTTGAATCCCGCTGGCACCCAAGCCGTGGTTCGATGGCAGGTGTCACATTGGCTCGTTGTCGGGACATGATTGGAAGGTTTCCCCGTGGCTTTCTGGCCATTGTGACAGTTGGAACACTGGCCTGCTGTCGAGGGGTCGTGCGTAAAAGTAGAAGGGATCCAGGCGTTTTGGCTATGGCAGAACATGCAGCTCTGATTGGTCATGAGATGGCTAGCCGGTTTACCATAGGAGATCTGTCCATTATGACATTCCTCACAGGTGCGGGGGGTCCCTTTATATCTTCCTCCGGAATGGCATTGCTTGCAGTCCAGAATCCGGTGTGCCCCTTGAAGCTGAAAAGAGGTGGAGTCATGGTTAAAGTTGGGACGAGGCGTCGTTTGAGCCTGGGCAGATATTGGGAAATAAAAGAACAATATTCCTGTTGCCAGGCAGATCCATACTTTGGAAAGATAACTTCGACGATTAACCTTTGAATCCGTAGTCATTTGAACTCCTCCTGTAAGGTCTATCGAGGTCTCAGTCTGACCTGGTCTGAAAATGATAAAACAAGTCACCTGAATTCAAATGCAATAAAAATGCCTGAGTGTAAACACGTCCATGCAGTTCGGAGTGTTTGTAAACAAAGGATAATTTAATTGAACAATTCTGTCGTCATGGTACATACGGTAAAGGTAGTACAAAAACCTGCCATGGATCCGGGTCGCATTCCAGCCGCGGAAATGCCTAAACGCAATTGCACAATAAGTCAGGATTTGGTATTTGACAAAGACAGTAATAGGACTTGATCTGAAGGCACTCAGGTCATACCCCTTTTACGAATGAAGTTGTCCGAAGATTAAGTTTTCCATTATCGCATTTCTAACTTTTCTTTCATCGTCCTATTATTTGTCAAAGGTGGAAGTGCTATGACAATTTCCACAAATGACACCGACGTTATGGTTAGATTTAAATTCGGCACCCATTGGATTTCCCGATTTGTGGCAATTCTGACAGGTTGTCGCATAATTCAAGATCGCCGTATGAACCATTCTATAGCTGGAAAAACCACCCGATTGCGTGCTGGTATGACAGGAATTACAATCGGTAATAATATTTGAAAGCGGATTGTGAATCAGGTTTCCTGCCGTCATCGGGGGAGCCATCGCCCCGGTCGTATTTCCCGCAAAATGACAGGTCTTGCAAGTCGTTACACCGGTATGATTGAAGGAGGCCCCCGAAAATGTGGTAAAACCGGTATGACATTGGCTGCAATCACTATTGGCCGCCGCATAGGGATGCGGATTCGGTGTTGAAACCGCTCCTACCGTATTCCCGGCAATATGACAGGTCGCGCAAGAAGTCGGAGGAGAAATACCCGTGTGATTCATCGTCACGGTGGTAAAGGTCGTCGTACTTGAATGGCAACCATTGCAATCCTTCCCGTTGAGATTACTGTGCACGACATCATTTTTCGGCGCCATCCCGGACCCTCCGGTCTTGTGACAGGAATTACAAAGTTGGCCGGTCAGGGTAGAATGATTAAAGATTCCGTTCGCAAAAGTTGCTGTGCCTGCATGGCAGAGATTGCATTCCTGGGTCGTCACCATATGATTCGACGGTTTGGCCACCGCTCCGACCGCATTGCCGACAGAGTGACAGGTGGAACAGACCGCAACAATTCCGGTGTGATTCATGGTCGCCGTGGTAAAGGTCGTCGTACTCGCGTGACAGCTCTTGCAGTCCTGGCCTGCCAGATTGCTGTGCACAACATCATTTTTAGGCGCCATCCCGGATCCGCCGGTCTTGTGACAGGAATTGCAAAGCTGACCGGTCAAGGTGGAGTGATTAAAGACCCCGTTCGCAAAAGTGGTTGTCCCCGCATGGCAGAGATTACATTCCTGAGTCGTCGCCATATGATTCGAGGACTTGGCCACCGCGCCAACCGAATTGCCGACATAATGACAGGTGGAACAGGCCGCAACTACTCCGGCGTGATTCATAGTCGCCGTGGTAAAAGTGGTGGTGCTGGCGTGGCAACTGCTGCAATCCTGTCCGCCCAGATTACTATGGACCACATCGCTCTTCGGCGCCATCCCGGAGCCGCCCGATTTGTGACAGGAGGAACAGAGCTGACCAGTTAAACTTGAGTGATTAAAAATGCCGTTGGCAAACGTAGACGTTCCGGCATGGCAGAGATTACATTCCTGAGTCGTCGTCATATGATTCGAGGACTTAGCCACCGCACCGACCGAATTGCCGACATAGTGACACGTGGAACAGGCCGCAACAATTCCAGCGTGGTTCATCGTCGATCCGGTAAAAGTGACCGTTCCGGTATGGCAGCTGCTGCAATCCTGTCCGCCCAGATTACTATGAACGACATCGCTCTTCGGCGCCATCCCGGAGCCGCCCGATTTATGACAGGAAGAGCAAAGTTGTCCGGTCAGACCCGAGTGATTAAAAATGCCGTTGGCAAACGTGGAGGTTCCGGCATGGCAGAGATTGCATTCCTGAGTCGTCACCATATGATTTGACGGCTTGACCATTGCTCCCACGGCATTAGCTGCTATGTGACAAGTCGAACAGGGGATGACGATGCCAGCATGGTTCATGGTCGATCCGGTAAAAGTGACCGTTCCGGAATGACAACTTTTGCAATCCTGACCGCCCAGATTACTATGAACAACATCGCTCTTCGGCGCCATCCCGGTGCCGCCTGATTTGTGACAGGAGGAACAGAGCTGGCCGGTCAGACCTGAGTGATTAAAAATGCCGTTGGCAAAAGTGGAGGTTCCGGCATGGCAGGAACTGCATTCCTGTGTCGTCGCCATATGATTCGACGGCTTGACCATCGCTCCCACAGTATTCCCTGTCGCGTGACAGGTCGAACAAGGTGCGACGATACCGGTATGATTCATGGTTAAAGTGGTAAAGGTCGTGGTGCTGGCGTGACAGCTTTTACAATCCTGTCCGCCCAGATTACTATGTACGGCATCTGACGTCGGCGCCATGCCGGTGCCCCCCGCCTTATGACAGGAAGAACAGAGCTGATTTCCCAGATTGGCATGATTAAACCCTGCAGGGATCCAGGCAGAAGTCCGGTGGCAGGTATCGCATTGGCTGTTTGTGCTGATATGATTTGCGGACTTTCCAGTTGCCTTTTGACCATTGTGACAGGTTGAACATTGACCCGCCGAAGAGGCATCGTGTGTAAAGGTCGTCGGGAGCCAGCTATTTTGACTATGGCAGAGCGTGCAGGCCTGAGTGGTCATGATATGGTCAGCCGGTTTGCCATAGGTGATCTGGCCATTGTGGCAATCCGAACAATTTCGAGGCGTCCCTTTATACCTTCCGGCAAGATGGCATTTATTACATTCGAGCCCCCGATGCGCTCCTAACAGTTGAAACGTCGTCGAATCATGGTTGAAATTGGGCCGAGGGATATTTTGCACCACTTTGGTGCTATTTCCAATTTCCGTGCTGCTGGCAATAGATGAGGTTGAGAATAGAGCACTGTTGATCAATAGTAATTGAAAGAGGAAAAAAACCAATGTTTTTAAATGTTTAGTCATCTCAGTTTGACTCCTCTTCGAAAGATCAAGAAATCTGATCTCTATTCACTAAAGAGGGATAAATAAGCAAGAATAGTGCCCTATCTAAAATACACTATATATAGTATATTATAGTTATAAACAACTATATATAGTGTAAATATCCGTTTTTTGATCAAGTATCCAGGGTAAGGAATGTACAGAATACTGGCAGTTTGTAAATCCCTCTTTTGGCATCAAAAAGAGGGCAAAATTGTCGGGTTTTTTTGAAGTTCAGGAACTGGGAAGGGATTTCTGGTCTAATTCGAGCTGGTCAATGATGAATTTCATATCGGAATGGATGGGCGCCGTAAATACCAGTCTCTCTCTAAGCACGGGATGAACGAAACTAATGGTCGAGGCATGAAGCATCTGCCGTGCGGCTTTCAATTCAACGTTTCTCTCTGATTTTCCTCCATAGGTCTTGTCTCCGACAACCGGATGTCCCAGCGATGCCATATGGACGCGGATTTGATGGGTCCGGCCTGTCTCTGGCTTGACTTCAATCAGCGAGATAAAATCCCCGTCTTTGGGCGAAAGCTGAAATCTCTTCAAAACCGTATAATGTGAGAGCGCTTCTTTGGGCCTTTCGGTATTGGCCGAGATCTTTTTCCGATCCCTCTTGTCTCTACCAATAGAAAGTTCCACTTTTCCCCGATTGAGTTTGACTTTTCCCCAAACTAAAGCAAGATAGGTTTTTTCAATCGTATGGGCCTTAAACTGTTTCATCAGATGGGTTAAAACATAATCCGATTTGGCAATCAGCACCACTCCGGAGGTCTCTTTATCCAGGCGATGGACAATTCCAGGCCGCTCTTCTCCTCCAATCCCCTTCAGATCTTTGACATGATGCAAAAGTGCATGGACCATGGTCCCGGTGTAGTTTCCAGGAGCCGGATGCATGACCAACCCGGCACTTTTATTGACCACCAGGAGATCGGAATCCTGGTAAAGAATTTCAAGCGGGATGGGTTCAGGTTCAATGAGGATCTGGCGAGGCGTTGGGACGGTCAGGACAATCTTGTCGCCGGGTCGAATCTTATGACCGGGTTTTACGGCTCTGTCATTAACGCGAACTCTCTCTTCTTCAATCAGGCTCTGGATTCGGGTCCGGGACAGAGGAATCCCTCTCTTGATGAGATAAAGGTCCAGCCGGCAGGGAGACACGCTTTTCGAAACGAAAAATTCAACTTGCTGGAAGGGGTCTAATTCAGTCGGACTCATTTCCTCTGAATTATAGATTAAAATGGAACTCATTCTCCCGGGATTTCTTGAAAAAAGAGCTTAGTATTAAAATCGAAATCCCCACTGTAATCGCGGAATCTGCGAAATTGAAGATCCACCAATGATAGCGGCCGATGTAAAAGTCGAGGAAATCGATCACCTCCCCGCTTCGAACACGGTCCAAAAAATTTCCGACTGCACCACCCATGATCAGCGAGAGCGCCACGATTGAAAGCGTATCCGCCGAGGGGGTTTTCATGAAAATGTAGATCAGAAAAGCCAATGCCACCGTGGAAATAACGAGAAAAAAGACGGTACGCAATGGACCGTTCTGGTCGGCCAGGAACCCAAACGCGGCACCGGGATTGCGCGTATAGGTCAGACTAAAAAAATTCCGAATGACCACAATCGAGTCATAAAGATTGAGCCATTTCGCAATGTACGATTTCGTCACCTGATCAATCAGAATCACGCCCGAAACAATTGCAATCAATAAGAAATACGATTTTGGGGGTTTTTTGTTTTCCAATGGCGTCAACAAAATTTCTCCATTAAGCAGACACTATTGAGGAAACGACAGGGGCACACCGCTCGCACAATTCCGGATAGTCCCTGTTTTCGCCGACCCGGTGACTGTAGTTCCAGCAACGTTCACATTTTATTCCGGCGGCCCGGGTAATTCCAACGGCCAGGCGTCCCTGAGGCGTCTCCCTGATTTCATCGGTCATCGTTTCAGAAAGGTCGACCTGGGAGACAATAAATAACATCGGGAGATCTTTCTGAACCTCTTTGAGAAATAGATAGAGTTCCCCTGTCGCACCAAGACGAACCGCCGCTTCAAGCGATGAACCGATCTCCTTTCGCGCCCTTGCATTTTCGAGCGATTTCGCCACTTCATTCCTGATCTGAATCAATTGATCCCACCGGTTCGAAAGGGCCTGATCCATTTCCGAGTCATTTTCTCTTGGAATGCGGGAAAGCAGCACCGATTTTTCCTTTTTCAGATCTCCGGGGAGGTGAACCCAGATTTCTTCTGCAGTAAATGAGAGAATGGGGGCCATGAGCTGAGCCAGTTTGACGACGACTTGCGACATCACCCATTGAGCCGCTCTTCTTTCTTTCGAGTCTTTTTTAAAAGTATAGAGGCGGTCTTTAAGTATATCGAGATAAAATGAGCTCATATCTACCGCGCAAAAATTATTAATGGAATGGAAGACGCCATGAAATTCATACTCTCGATAAGCTTTTCGTACTTTTTTGATCAATAGATTCAGCCGGTGGAGCGCCCACCGGTCGATTTCCGTCAAATCCTGCGGAGAAACAGAGTTCTCTGCCATTTTAAAATCATAGAGATTCCCCAGCAGGAACCGGCAGGTATTTCTGATTTTTCGATACGCTTCAGATAATTGACTGATAATCTGAGACGAAATGCGGACATCATCACGGTAATCCTCCGCGGCAACCCATAACCTCAGGATCTCAGCGCCGTATTGCCGGATGATCTCCTGAGGGGCAACAACGTTACCTGCGGATTTCGACATTTTCTTTCCCGAGCCGTCCACGGTGAAGCCATGGGTCAGGACCGCTTTGTAGGGCGGTTCTCCTTCAATACCGACGGCGGTCAAGAGTGAGCTGTGAAACCAACCCCGGTGCTGATCGCTACCCTCCAGATAAAGGTCAGCCGGCCATTTTAACTCGTCACGTTTTCGAAGCACCGTGGCATGGCTGACTCCCGAATCAAACCAGACGTCGAGAATATCCATCTCTTTTCCAAATTTCCGGCTTTGACAGACCTCGCAGGTGGCACCCTGTGGGAGAAGTTCCTCTGTCGATTTGCTAAACCAGATGTCTGCCCCCTCCTTTTCCATCAACGAGGCAACATGTTCCACCCACTCCTCTTTTAAGGAGACCTGTTTGCAGTCAAGACAGTGAAAAAGGGCAATGGGAACTCCCCAGACACGCTGTCTCGAAATGCACCAGTCGGGCCTCCCCTCCACCATCCCATAGATACGGTCGCGTCCCCATTTCGGAATCCACTGGACCTTGTCAATCCACTGCAGCGCTTTCTTTCTCAGGTCACCCGTTTCCATTGAGATAAACCACTGTTCTGTCGCCCGGAAAATGACTTTATTCTTGCATCTCCAGCAGTGAGGATAGGAATGGGTAATCGGCTCTTCTTTTATGAGAGCTCCCTTTTCTCTTAATTTTTGAATGATGGCAGGATTCGCATCGAAGACTTTCATCCCCTGATATTCAGGAACTTCGGAGGTAAATTCTCCTTTTCCATTCACGGGGGTATAAATATCCAGATTATATTTCAGGCCCATCTCATAGTCTTCCTGGCCATGCCCCGGCGCAGTGTGAACGATACCCGTTCCCTGGTCGAGCGTCACATGCTCACCTGTAATCAAGGGAGACTTCCTGGAAATAAAGGGATGCCGGGCCGTCGCGCCTTCAAGATCGCGTCCGAGGTAATATCCTTTCCGAATCTTAAAATCGGCGATACCCCAGGCGTTCATACAAGATTCGATTCTCTTTTCAGCCAGGATAAATATTTCCCCCCCCGTTTCAACCTCCTTATACTGGTATTCCGGATGAAGACAGAGCGCGATATTGGCCGGAAGAGTCCAGGGCGTCGTGGTCCAAATGACGAGGGATCTTTTTATTTCCGGATCCTCCCATTTTTTTTCGTAGGAGGAGGGGAGTTCGATCAGTTCAAACTTGACGTAAACGGACGGGGAGGTTTCGTCGTGGTACTCCACTTCAGCCTCTGCGAGAGCGGTTTCACAATACATACACCAGAGAACCGGCTTCTTCCCTTTATAGACGCCTCCTTTTCCGATAAATTTTCCAAGCTCTTTGAGTATGCCGGCTTCATATTTGAAATCCATCGTGAGATAGGGATGGTCCCAGTCTCCTAAAACACCCAGGCGTTTGAATTCCTCTTTTTGAATATGAATATACTTTTCAGCGTATTGGCGACACCGCTGGCGGATTTCCAGAGTGGTCAGCTCTTTTTTCTTCGACCCCAGCTCCTTGAGGACCTGGTGCTCAATGGGAAGACCATGACAGTCCCAGCCTGGTATATAGGGAGCTTGATACCCCTCCATCGATTGAAATTTAATGATAATATCTTTTAGAATTTTGTTCAACGCGTGGCCGATATGAATATGACCGTTTGCGTAGGGAGGTCCATCGTGGAGAATATAATCCGGCTGACCCTCGTTAACCCGGCGCAATTCCTGATAAATCTTTTCCGTTTCCCAAAAGGAGAGGGTATCAGGTTCCTTTTGGGTCAGGCTGGCTTTCATCGGAAATTGCGTCTGGGGGAGGTTAAGCGTCTCTTTATAGTTCATAAGCGAGTTAGTGTATCATTCGCTATAAAGAGCTGTCAACAGAGGTGAAAACCGATTACTTTCTCCGGAGTTTGAGAATGAGAAGAGCAAACGCAGCCCCCGCGGAGTCAATTCCCACATCGACAAACGAAGGGCCTCGTGAAGGGACAAAGGACTGATGAAATTCATCCGTCAAGGCATAAAGCGACGATAAAAGAAAGGCCATCAGGGCGGATCGGGTAGACCAGGTGAGATCTCTCGCCTGCAGGGTCCGGAACCAGAGCCAGGAAAGGACTGCATATTCTGTAAAATGACCCAATTTTCGCAAAAAGGTATGTAAATCATGAATAGTTTTCAATGAGAAGAAGGGGAAAATCGCATGGAGCAAGGGAATCACATATTTGCTCGTCCGGCTAAATGAAAAGGATTCCGTGGACATAAAAAAGATAACGGCCATCCAAATGATCAATATTCCCCACTCTGAAAAGGTGATTTTAAATTTGGACGATTTTGCCATAGTCAGGGAGTTTAACAGACCTGAATGTTTTGTCAACTTTTCGCTGATATTTCCGCATCTTCTTTACAAAATTCTCTGTTTTTGTTATTCTCGAGAGAACAGTTTTTGCGTTCCAGTCCTCTTCGGTGATAATGAAAACCAGGTTATTCCCCTCTCTTTGGCTCCTGATTCTGATCGCTTCTCCCGCTTTCGGCGATGAACCGCGTTCTCTATACGAAGAAGTCATCAGCAGCAGTCATAATATGATTCCAAAAGGCGAAACGCCGACCTCGCCGCACCAGGTCTGCCTCACTTGCCACACCCTGGACGAAGTTCAAAATTACCTGGAACCTGCAGTGCAGACACCTCCGGAACTCGCCGCTATCTTTGAACCGGTCCCTCAAAAAAGACCGGAAAACTCCAGGATTCTCTGGAGCGCGTCCAATCACCAGGTAAGCTATTCCCCTGCACGTTCCGGGATCCTGAAAAATGAACCTTCCGCTGCCTGTCTGGCTTGTCATGATGGAGCGATAGGTGCCGATATTTATGGAATGAAACAGAATCACGGGAAGTTTCAAGATCATCCTGTTGACATTCTCTATCCAAGAGAATCGAACGGACATTATGTCCCCGCGCTCCCCCTCCCCACGGAGCTTCGATATTGGTCAATTCCAGATCAGAACGGACATGGCATTACCCTGCCGACCGGTCCGACATCGGATTACTATTCGAAACAGACCCTCCCGGCGATGGCAGTCCGCACCTCCTACGGTAAAATCAATTGCGGGAGTTGTCATAATCCCCATTCTTCAAAAATTTCAGCCTATCTGAGAGAATCACCCAAAACCCTCTGCCTGGTCTGTCATATTCGATAAGGATAGGCAATGACTAGAGCTCCCCTTCTCTGGATGGCGCTCTCTTTCATTGCGGGCGTTTTCTCGGGTGATTTCTTTTGTTACTATCCCTGGACGACTCTAACTCTTCTTCTCCTCCTGTTTGGCGCTGAAGCCCTTTTCTCCTGGTTCCATCTGGAGTTCTACCATACGATATTGATTCTCCTCTCTTTTTGGAGCGGATTTCTTTCTATTGAATGGAAAGAGATTCACCTCTCCGAAAATGATATCTCACAATGGCAGGGTCAAACCGTTCTCTATACCGGTACCATTGATGAAGCGGTCGCACATTACCCTGATCACACGACCCTGATTCTTCAATCAAGCCAGCTGGAAAAAGATTCGAAAAATTTTCCAACTTCGGGAAGAATCAAACTGAATATCAATCGGGCTATCCCGTTTCCCCTTTCTTACGGCGATGAAATCCGCGCCTCTTTGACACTCCGGGAACCACATGGATTTAGAAACGCCTTCGGATTTGACTATGGTCAATATCTCTGGCGACATGGCATCCACGCCACGGCCAGTCTGACTCATCCTGAAGAAATGACCCTGACGGAAAAAAAGGGGGGAAACCTCATTTTCAGGAAAGTTTATCCCTGGCGAGAGGAGATCCGGGAAAAAGCCTCTCAATCATTATCCGGAAACAGCCTTGCACTCTTTCTTGCCATGATTATCGGAGAATCAGGCTATTTGACCAACCCGATCCGGGACACTTTTATGGCTTCAGGAACAACCCATATTCTTTCGATCTCGGGGTCTCATCTCGCTTTGGTTGCCTTTCTCTCCTTTCACGGCGTGCGATGGCTGATTCTACAGCTTCCATCTTCCGTTCTCCTGCAAGTGGGTAGAACCATTCTCCCGTCGCGGCTTGCCTTATTTCTCTCCATCCCTCCGGTTTTTATTTACGGACTCCTTGCGGGAAATCAAGTTGCGACAAACCGCTCCATGATGATGATTGCGATCTTTCTCATCGGTCAGATGATCCATCGAAAACAAAACCTTCTCAATCCGCTTGGACTTTCTGCACTCTTCATCCTCATTCCGGATCCTTTTCAGGCCTATGATATCTCGTTTCAACTCTCGTTTGGATCCGTACTTGCCATCGCTATGGCATTGAACCGGAATCCCCTTCCTCTCCCTTCCGGGAATAAGAACGAGCAGGATCAAACTTCTTCTCTTCATCAAAAAATCCGCAGTCACTTTCTTTACAAAAAGATCCTTCAGGGGACTCAGAATTACCTGTGGATCTCTCTTGCGACAACGCTCGGGACCGCACCGCTCGTTGCTTATCACTTCAATCAGTTCAACTGGGTTGGGATTCTTGCAAACAGCGTTATCATTCCATTCGTCGGATTTCTGGTCGTCCCTATTGGCCTCGTACTCTCTTTTTGCACGCTTCTCTTTAAGACTGATTTCCTGCTTGGAGGATCGCTCATTCAGTCTGTGATGACAGGGTTCTACAAAATGGTTCAATTCTTTGCGCGATTTCCCTACGCGGAGCTTCATCTTGCCGCTCCCTCTATTATTTATCTCGTTCTCTTTTACACCAGCCTGATCATCGCTTACGTTTTCCGAAAAAACCGAAAAGTCACCGGAATATTCCTCATGGTCATTCTTCTCCTTCCGGTCTGGTGCTTCTGGGGACCACGCATCCACCTTCCCTCCAGAGAACTCCAGGTGACCTTTCTGGACGTGGGACAGGGAGATTCTGCCTTGATTGAATTTCCGGACCGGACGACGATTTTAGTGGATGGCGGGGGCAAATATCATGAGTTTGATCTCGGACGACTGGTCGTTGCGCCATTTCTCTGGAACAAAGGGATTCAAAAAATTGACACGCTGATCGCGACCCATCCCCAGGCGGATCATATCGGAGGGTTAATCTATGTGATGAAAAAGTTCCCGGTCAAAGAAGTCTGGACGAATGGCGCCGTCAAAGAATCGCATATTTCAGAAGAATTCGACGATACCCTGCGAGAAATGCAACTCAAATCAAAAGTTGTCCAGAACGGTGACACGTCCCAAATTGGAAATCTGAAACTGACCGTTCTCAATCCCGACCTGAAAAATCCGACACTCTCGCGATCTCACTCCCATGAGAATAACGAGGGGATCGTCCTGAAGGTTGATTACAATCTGAGATCTCTTTTACTGACCGCCGACATAGAAAAGGAAGCCGAACAGAAAATGATGCGGGAGCATCCCGGAATGAAAGTGACCCTCTTGAAAGTCCCCCATCATGGAGGAAAAAGTTCGGCTGATCCCGACTTTATCGGAGGTCTTTCCCCCGAGATCGCCCTCTTTTCCGTCGGATTGCACAATCCCTATCATCATCCCAGTACTGAAGCCCTTCGACTCTATCATCAAATTCAGTCCCGCATCTACCGGACTGACCGGGATGGGAGCCTCCTTTTCAGAACAGACGGAACCCGTTTCGAAACCCTTTCCGCTTTAGATGTATTGCCTGAGAAAATCACCCCCGGAAAGGAGATCTGGAAGCAGGAAAGGGAAAATTGGCTGCGTATTCTCGATATACAGTATTAACCACAGGCTGGCCCGTCCGGTTGACAAACTCCGGGTTCTTGATAACCTTTATGAATAATACCCTTTCGAAACGGAGCACGTCATGGCAGCCAAACCCCAGGTTAACGGCAACTCTTTAAAACTTCAGAAAAGAAAATTAGGGGAACTCCTTCTCCAAAGCGGAGTCCTCACTGAAGAACAGCTTCTCAAGGCTCTGGACAAACAGAAGAAGAGCGGGAAAAGACTGGGTGAAGTGCTCGTTGAATCTAAATTTACCTCTGAAATCGAGATCGCGCAGACCGTGGGCTCCCAACTGGGATATCAGTTTGTGGAAACCATTAGCGCTGTCGATAAAGAGGTTTTGCTCCTCGTTCCCGAAACCCTCGTAAAAAAGCATTCGATCATCCCGTTAAGACTTGAAAAAGGGGAACTGGTCATTGCGATGGCGGATCCCCTCGACTTTAATACCATTCAGGATTTGAGTTTTTATTGCGGCTTTATTATTCAGCCTGCGGTGGCTACTCCCACGCTTCTCCAGGAGTCGATTAAAAAATTTTACGGAAATATTCATGGCCAGACCGATGAAAAACTGATCAAAAAAATTATCAATGAAAGCCAAAAGGACTTTTCAGCCTCGGCGCTTCAGATTATTCCTGAAATCAGAGATGACGGTTCGGAAGGAATGGCCGAACAAAGACATCAGCTTGCCCCTATTATTGAAATGGCAAACCTGATTCTCGCCAAGGCACTGAAACTCAATACCAGCGATATCCATATCGAACCTTTCGCAAATGATTCGATCGTTCGCTACCGGGTGGACGGTCTCCTCCATGAAAGCATGCGATTTCCAAAATGGATTCATGGTGCGCTCGTTTCAAGAATCAAAGTCCTGGCGAATCTTGACATTTCGGTGAAACGAATTCCCCAGGACGGGGATATCCGGTTGAAAGCCAACGGAAGGGAGATCACGTTAAGAATATCCTCCCTCCCCTCCTATTATGGTGAAAAAGTGGTCATCCGGATTCTGGACGAAACGACCGATCTCCTCCGGCTGGAATCGCTCGGCCTCTCGAAGGACGAACAGGCTAAAATCAGGGAAATGCTCTCTCACCGCAAGGGATTAATCCTGGTCACCGGACCCACCGGGAGCGGGAAAACCACCTCTCTTTACGCCATGTTAAACCAGATCAATCAAAACACCGTCAATATCATTACCGTCGAAAATCCTATCGAATATCACCTTCCGGGGGTCACCCAGGTCCAGATCAATCCGGAATCAGGTCTGACTTTTGCCACTGCGCTCCGCTCCATATTAAGACAAGACCCCAATGTCATTCTGATCGGAGAGATTCGTGATTCCGAAACGGCACAGATCGCCATGAGAGCCGCGTTAACAGGACATCTCGTCATTTCAACCCTTCATACCAATGACGCCCCTTCCGCGGTTAACCGCTTATTCGATCTTGGGATTCCAAATTTCATGGTCTCTTCGCTCCTGATCGGCGTAATCGCCCAACGCCTGGTCCGGAATATCTGTCCCGAATGCAAAAGTCCGGTTCAACCTACGGAAGAAGAGAAAATCATCTTTAATCTGAATGAAAACAAAAGCAAAGCCTTTCAATTCTACAAAGGAAAAGGCTGCAAACTCTGCCATCAATCCGGACTCAAGGGAAGGAGCGCCGTCTATGAAATTCTTCAAATGAATTCCAAACTGAGAGAAGTCCTCTCGCTGAATCCCACGGAACAGCAATTTAAATCTGCCTGCAGAGACGCCGGTTTTGTCTCCATGAATGAAAATGCGCTTCAGAAGGTCAGAGAAGGCGTCACCACCTGCAGCGAAGTGACGCGATGTATCGGAATCGATGAAAATCTGGAAACCTTTTGCGGAAAATGCAATCATCATTACAGGGCAGAGTACCTCCTCTGTCCCGTCTGCGGTGAAAAACCGAATAACAAGTGCCGTCATTGCAATCAAATGATTCAGCCTAACTGGAACTACTGTCCTTATTGCGAAAAAAGGCTGGCGAAGTCCCTGGCATAGCCGGTTAACTCAAGATATCCGTTCCCCGAAGCGGGAAATCCGGTGACGGCGACACTCCCTTCCCAGTATCTCATTTTTCCCCCGAATACCGTCAATTCCTGGTCTTGAAATATCGGAACCACACTGAGAGAGATATTCCAGTCCGGTATCAAGACATCCCATCCGACAGGATATATTCCCCCACCGGATGATTTCCACTGGAGTTTCGGTCTTAGAGTAAAATCCTTCTGCCGAAGGGAAATGACAGAACCATCGGATTCTATTAAAGTGCCAAAAGAGAAGGGCGCAGAACCGTTTTTGTTTCGAATTTGATAAAGCATCAGTTCCGTCTGGTTGTTGAGCTGGATCGAAAACCAGTCCCATCCGGATTGACTGGGAAGAAGAGGATGGGATCCAAATTCATGGTCCATCCAGCTGATCCCTTCGACTTCTTTTTCCTCGCCATTCCAAATCACTCTTCCCGACGTTTTAAGCCGGGTCAGCGAATAGTAATGAGAACGGTTCAGGTCCGCTTCGTCCTTTGGACTTACACCCTTTTCGCCGTGTATCACGGCGGGTTTTTGCGTAGTCAGGAGAAGTTCAATCTCTTTTCTGTTCTTTCCGAAACCCTCTGAAGCCGAGAGACGAAAGTCCCCCTTTTTCTCTTCGCCTTTCCATCGATCGATCCAGACCTCGAAATGGTCCTGTTTCACTCCCGCCCTGCCGAGTGCATCACGCGACATCTTCTCGCTAAACCAGAATTTTTTCGTAGCCCCATGAGACAGGGCAAAATGAGCCGAATAGATATTATCAACCTTCCACCTGGAAGGGTTCCGGCGGATCGCATCATCGGCGATGCCGGTTCTGAAAAAGGTCAATTCAAATCCGGTTTGATTTCCTTTCTTATCATAGAGGTGACCTGTGAAATACCACCATTCGATTTGATAAGATTCATGCGATCCATGATCAGCGGGGAAATGATAAATATAGCCCGGTTCTGCTGTCTTAAATTCTTTTTCCCATCCCATTTTCGGAAAAACAAGAATCAGAATCACGGACATCATCCAGGTCAGCCGCATCACGTTCTTGCGCTCTCCCCTTACTCCAGACACCTTACTCATATTGCACCGCTTCCCGAATGTTCTCTCCCGCCTTATTTTTGGCCGGTATAAACGCGGCCAAAAGTGCGGTGGCGGTGACAATCATAAAAGTCCTGAAGTAAATCATCGGCGACAGATCAAATTGAATGGTCCAGAAAAAAGATTGTTTGTTGATCACATGAATCAGAATTAGCGAAAGCGCTGTTCCTCCAACTCCGCCCAAAAGATTGGCCACGAGGATGATCCACAGCGCTTCCATCAGAACCAATACGCCGATCTGGTTGCGGGAAGCGCCGATCGATCTCAAAATGCCGATTTCCCTCTTCTGATCCAAAAGGTTCGCCATCAGCATATTAATGACCCCCAGGAGAGAGATGAGAATCGTAATCCATTCCAGAACGCGGGTCACCGAAAATGTCTGATCAAAGATTTCAAGGACTTTGGATCGAATTTCCTGGTTGGAGATGACAATCATCTCCTCGCCGTTTAGAATCGATTCTAATTTCTCTTTAACTTCGCTTTCTCTCTTATGAAGGTCCCCCTTCTTTACAAGATAGACCGCCAGAATATTGAGCCGTTCATCTTTCCAATATTTTAGATATGCCGAACGGTCCATGACGACTTTTCCTCCCTGGGTCGTATAGTCATAAAAAATACCTCCAATCCGGAACGGAATCGATCCCGCAGGGCTGTTTAATTTCAGAATGTCGCCTTCATTTAAATGATGTTGCAATGAAAAACTTTCAGAAATCAAAATCACTTTACCCTGAATGGCTTCTTCCATTTTTTGGGAAGCATTCCCGCTTGTAAAGAGATATTGACTCTGTTCAAGGTGAACCTGGAGAAGTCTCGAATCCAGACGAAAGGGTCTGTTCTGATACATCAGATGTTCTTCGCGGAAAAGATCAACCGCCGCCACCCCGTTTACTCTTTTTATCTTTTCGGCAAGATCAGGCAAAATCAGGGGTAAGTCACCCGGATTGAGCCACTCTTTCGGTTCAACAATCAGATCCGCTTTGACCGTCTGATTAAACCAGATCTCAAGGGTTTTCCGAAAGCTCGAGATCATCAAAGTGACGCTGATGACCAGGCTGACGCTGATCATCAGGGTCGCAATCCCGATTCCATTGCGGGTCGATTGCTGGAAAAAACCTGAACCAGCCACCTTGAGAAAGACCATTTTCTCATTTAAAAATGGAGAACGGAGTATCCTGTAAAGAACGTAAAGGGTCGATGGGATCATCAATGAAGTCCCGGCCAGGAGAAAGAGGGCTGAGAGATAACCAAAAACCGGAACCTGATGATAGGGAGGAAGTTTCGAAAAAAACCAGGAAAATATCAAAAGAATCCCTCCCGCGGCCAGGAGCGATAGGGAGAGTCGAGGAGGCCGGATCTCTCCAGCCCGGTTTAAATTATCCCGGAGTTTTACCCGGGACGCTTCCCATGCCGGGAAAGCCGCTGCAAGGAGTGAAACGCACAGACCGATCGAAAGGCTGAGTAATCCGGTAGTGAAAGAAACAGAGATACTTTGAGTAAAGACCTTGAGATAGAGCGAAGTAATCGTCAGCGCGACTGCTTTTAAGACAAAATGGGCGATCCATATACCCAGGCCAATCCCCAAAACCGAACCGATAAATCCGATGACAAAGGCTTCCATGAGAATGAGACGGAAGACTTCCCGTCCGGATACGCCAAGCATTCTGATGATGCCGATTTCAACTTTTCTCCGGACGACCAGGAACGACATGGTGTTATAAATTAAAAACATTCCGACCAGAATTGAAATCTCGCTCAGCGCTTTAATGTTGAGATTAAACGATCCGAGAAGACTGTCGATCATTTGCTTCTCATCACCCGGACTCTGAATCTGAAGGCCTGGCAATGCAGTCGTCAGCGCTTCTTTCATCGCTTCGCCTGAAACCCCCTCGTCAAGTTGAATGTGAATACGGTCCAGCCGACCCAGTTTGTGAAAGAGGAGCTGGGAAGCAGCGATATCCATCATGACAAAATAACCTCCGTACGGGGGAGGGAGCTCATTTTCAAATTGAATGATCCCGACCACCCGGGTTTCGACGACTTCGGAACCCAGATGGAGCACAAAAGTGGAACCGGTATTGAGATGGAATCGCTTGGCCAGAAACGGAGTAATCATGATGGCGGCGGGTTTTAACAAAACGTTCAACCCGGGAGTCTCGGGAGAATTCTCCTGACCTGGTTTTTCTGGATGACCCAGCGCATCCGAAACCATGTCGCGCCCAAGCACCATCACTTCCTCTTTCTCCTTCTTTTCCCCGACCCAAACAGATTGAAGTGTGACCGGCATCGCTCCTTTTACCCCCGGCAGATGCCTCACTTTGACAATCTCCTCTTCGGAAAATCCGGCGACACCCCCTTTCACTTCCAGTTCACCGTGACCGGCAACCTGTTCGATCGTCCATTTGAAGGAATCGCGGATATTTTGGTTGGCGATTTGAACCGAAGTAAATAGAGCAACCCCAAAGGCAATTCCCGTAAGGGTCAGGAGCGCATTCAGCTTGAGAAGTTTGTAGTGGGAAAAACTCCAGATTTTCAGGAGTGGAATCATGACTGAAGGCCTTTTACTTTGAAATCTGGATTTCCCCGTCTTTCATCGAAAATATCCGATCTCCAAATGACGCAGCCTCCTGACTATGGGTCGCCATCAGAAGAGTCATTTGCCGCTCTTTCGAAAGGGACTGGATTAACCCCAGAATCTCGTTCCCCATTCTTGAATCCAGATTTCCGGTCGGCTCATCCGCAAGGAGAAGAGTCGGAGAATGAACGAGAGCCCGTGCGATTGCCACCCGCTGCTGTTCTCCCCCGGAAAGCTCCCGTGGCAGGGCATTGCTCTTTTCCGTGAGCCCCAGCCGGTCAAGAAATTCTGCAACTTTTCGATGGATCTCTTTCCGGAACATTCTATTCAGAACAAGCGGAAGGGAAATATTTTCATGGACGGTCAGGGTGGGAAGAAGATTGAAGAACTGGAATATGACCCCAATTTTCGTTCTGCGGTATAATGTCCAGTTTTGGTCGGTGAATTGCTCTGTGGATTTTCCCTCAAGCCAGATTTCTCCCGAGTCGGGAAGATCCAGACCTCCGATCAGATTGATGAGAGAGCTTTTTCCGCATCCACTCGGACCCATGAGTATACAGAATTCGCCAGAATCAATGGAGAGGGTAATATTTTTGAGGGCATGAATTTTCTCCGATCCCTGGAGGTAGTTCCGGGAGACGTTTTTCAATTCAATTATTTTGGATCGAGATACCAAAAGATTCTCAGATTAAACATTGGTTGGAATGGAAGCGTCACCGCCTCCCAATACTTTTTCGATGGCTTCGGAGAGTTGTTCGTCATAATCATGGCTGAGCGTAAAAATCCTGCATTGGTAAATTCGGGCAGGGATATAGTCAAAAAATTCCCACAAGGCCTCTTTAGAGACCCTTTTATTGGAAGGATTATAGATATAGATCTGCTGTTCCCCCATCATGAGCGGATTGATCGGCCTGGGATCCTGACCCGGCATATCCACTTGAAAAATTAAATCTTTCAGTGCGGGAGGGAGCACTTTTCGTATCTTTCTCTCCAGTTCTTCGGATTCGATCATCCGATTCCCTTTTTCAGGACTTTTCATCGATAAGGTCGTTTCGAACGCCATTTTCCATTTGATCTGCCGGTTGAGAATTTTTTCCCATTCCAAACCGAGTCTTCGTTTTTCTTTTTCCTTTGAAACTTTCCATTTTCGGACCTCTTCGATCAAATACCAGTCCGTGAGGGTAAGATAGTCGCTCATCTGCTCAATCGGGTTCTTGGGGAGAATCTGCTGGATGGTCGGCTGAAAAATCTCCTTGAGATGAAGGTCGATCGCGCGGGTCGTCCGGTGATAATAGACATTGGAATACATGTAGAGACGGCAGTTCAAAAACATGTTGAGTGCCGGAAAACCAGACCGGTGCAATGTCAGACCTTTTTCGGTAAAAAAAGTGTAATAAATCAACCTGTCCAGATCGACCGGCCCTATTGCGACGCCGCACATGTACGCGTCTCTTAAAACATAATCGAGATTGTCGGCCGTATATATTCCCCCCAGTAGCGGCTGAAGGAAGGTCAGCCACTGTGGAAAGTTCTTCTTGTCCTTTTGGTAATCTTTCTTTATCAGAAACGCAATTTGTTCAGGAATCAGTTTTTCTCCCGGTCGAAAAGGCCCCGTAGGACTTCGTCGTATTTTCTTGATAAGCGGTCCGAGCTCCTGGGTAATAATTTTCTGACTGATATCTTCGTGGGTCAGATGAAATTGTTCCAGAAAATTATGATCAAAAAAATGGCAAAAGGGACCATGTCCGGAATCATGCAGTAGCGCCGCGACTCTCAAGACCTCCTCCACATACTCGAAAGAAGGAGGATTCTTGATCACGGTCTTCAGGGAGGGGTACAGGCGTTTTGCAAAGCGGCTGGCAATATGCATCGCTCCGAGAGAGTGCGGAAATCGGGTATGTTCGGCGGAAGGATAGACCCATCGCGCGCTCTGGAGCTGATAAACATATCTTAACCGTTGTACCCAGGGGGTATCGATCAGATCTTTTTCAGTCGATTCTTCGACGCTTCCTGAACCAGGAATGGTAAAGGGAATATATTCATGAACCGGGTCTGCAAACATCGCTACCCCTTCGTATGATTTTTTCCAGGTCATATCGAAAATCACTCCCGATTAAATGAATAGGTTCTTAAATAGCAAATAGCGCTATTATGTATCAATTTTTTGAATTGTCAACTTGACTGATTCCCGGAAGTTTTTATCGAAAAAAGACCTCTCTGCCGGTGGAGGAATAAAAAGAGTAAAAGGTTGGGGAAAAATGAAACATGAAACAAATGTTTTAGTGTTGAAACAAATAGAACATGAAATAAATTTTATAAATATTTGATTTAATTAACTATTATATAAAATAAAATTCGGCACATTTATTGCATTACTTATGGTCACTATCTGATCAACTCTCTTTAAGGAGGAAAGAATGGTTAAAGTAAAAGAGATCATGACAAAAAACCCGGTCAAGGTGGACGCCAATAAAACCGTGCGGGAAGCCATTAATATCATGTCTGAAAAGAAGATCGGCAGTCTCTTGGTTTATAAAGACCATGAAATTGTGGGAATCTTGGAAGAAAACGATATTATCAAGAACGTTTTGGTAAAAGATCTAAACCCCTATGTCGTTAAAGTGGAAGCAGTAATGTCCGTTCCGTTTGTCATTCACGAGGAAAAAGGGGATAACGAAGCCAGCGATATGATGTTTCAACATAAAGTCCGTCATCTGGCGGTTTCTGTCAATGGTAAAGTCGGAGGCGTTGTTTCAATGCAGGACCTCCTGAGACCGGTTTACACGGGCCGATCTCTCTGGACTTAATTTTTGCCAAATCTGATTTTGAATATTTATTCTTGAATCTGGAAAAGAGTAATGATACTGATCGATCTTTACGTCATTTTTGGGTTGGGACTTCTTGCGGCCGCATTCCTCTTGGGCCGTCAGCTAAAAGGTGCCCCGGCGAGAACGGCTTCCCGTCGTAGAAAGATTAAAGGGTAGCCAGTGACCTTCCCGCTTTCCACCTCCATTTTCGGTCGATCTGCTTCTTGTAAGAAGGCGAAATTTTGTAGGCCTCGATCGACCGCCTGAAGCTTTTTGCCGCGTTCTCCCTGTCTCCCAGCGCAAGCTGAGCAATCCCCAAATGATAATAGCCCTCCGAACTCGATGTATGAATCGAGCAAAATGTTTCTAACATTTGAAGTCCGCTTTGATATTCTCTTGCATTAAGCAGGAATTCCCCCAACTTCAAATACGGTTCCCCATACTGGAATCGCGGATCCATTCGAATCGTCGCCATAAGATGATCTTTTCCTTCTTTTTCCCGCCCGCTCGCAAGATAAGCAAGCCCAAGGTAATAGTGGACATCGGGAAAATCTTTCATTTTTTGAAATGCCGCTTCCAGGGGAGGAATGGCATTCCGGGGATCTCCATTTAAAATAAATGCGCGGCCAAGGGCAACCTGTGATGGCGCGTCATGGGGATTAATTCTTAAGACGCGGTTAAGCTCACCGATTTCGAGCTTACGCCGGAACCACCGGTTCACTTGAGGGAAAAAGCCAAAATACCGCCAGTCGAGGGCGCCATAGAATAGGAGAAGGAGAACAATGATCAAAACCGGACTCCCGGTTAAAATCATTAAGAAATAGACAATGATCCATTTTAAAAACATACTATTCCATTCTCTAAATCAAAATCATCGAAACATGGTCAGAGAACAGCAAACCTTTTTCGGTTAATGAAAAGTGCACGTCCCGGCTTTGTTTCAGAAATCCCGTTTCCACAAGATCAAATAATCTTGGAAGCACGGCTCGAAAGTAGGGTTCATATTCCGGCTTTAAGTCCGACAACTTGATCCCGCTTTTTTTTCTCAATCCAAATACAAGAGCTTGCTTAAATTGTCCCTCCGGGTCGAGCACTTCCAACTCCTCGATTGCGGTCCCTTTTTCATTCACCTTTCGGACATATCCTTCCACCGTCGTCTCGTTCAAAGAGTGTACCCCAGCAATATAAGAAGCGGCATGGGAGCCTATTCCCAGGAAATCACCCTCGGACCAGTAGTGCAGATTGTGTCGGGATTCAAAACCCGGTCTGGCGAAATTGGAGACTTCATATTGGTGATATCCTTCCTGATCGAGCATTCGAAGCGCCAGGAGATACATATCAGCCTGAAGGTCATCTTCGCTCTCTTCGAATTTTCCCTGCTTTTTAAGATAATCAAGATAAGTTTTCTCTTCTACCGTCAATCCATAAATAGAAAGATGCTCCGGAGAAAGATTGATCGCTGAATAGAGGTTCCTTTCCCACTGTTCTATGGTTTGCCCAGGGAGTCCATAAATGAGGTCAATATTGATATTTTCAAATCCGGCCTCGCGAGCCTGACGAAAGGCGCTATAAATTTCCTGGACAGTATGCCCCCGGTTCATCCATTCCAGATCCGGTCCGTGAAACGATTGAACCCCGAGGCTGATCCGGTTAAAACCTGCCTGAATCAACGGGATGAGACGATCTGTTTGTATCCCCGAGGGATGCGCTTCAAGGGATATTTCAGCCGCGGGTTCCAGATCAAATTGATTCCTGATTTCATTGATCAATCGGGGAAGATCTTCGGAGATGAGGGTTGGGGTTCCGCCGCCAATATAGATCGTGCTGACAACTCTGTTTCGAATAGAAACCGCATGACGATAGTGGCTTAATTCACTCAAAATCGCTTCAAGGTACCGGATCACCACGGGCTGATGATACATACGGGACCCGAACGAACAAAAATGACATTTTCCCGGACAAAAAGGAAAGTTGAGATATATCCCGAAGGATTTTTCAGTCTTAGGCATGGTAGTTTTGAATCGACTCCAAACGATCTAGTTCGCGAAAGAATATTTCGGGAATATTTCCACCCGCCCTTTTGAGACTCTTCCAATAGGCATGAAGTGAAACCAAATCTTCAAATCGATCAATATCATACCATTCCGGGAGAAATCGAAATGGAATTTTTTGTTTCAGAAGTTTCATTAATGTGCTGGACAAAACGGACTCCGTACTCCAGGAGATTCCGTCAAAAAGGGAAGGGGGCTCTCCCGAAATTCCCAAAAGATAATAACCCCCGTCCCGGCTTGGACCCAGGACTACGGGCGAATGATCCAGATATTGAATCGCGGATTGAATGAAATGGAGAGGGAGATGGGGGGAATCGGTGCCAATAATCACTTTCTTATGAAATTTATTTTGGGACAAGAGTTCAAACGCCTTTTCCATCCGTATTCCCAGGTTTTCTCCCTTCTGATCAAAAAGTTGCAGTTCAAATCTTTTGGAAAGCTCCTCAAACCAGGGGTGGGCCGAATCGGGGAAACAGCCGAGCCAGATTTCGGTATCGGAAAGCTGTTTCACGCTGTCCAGTGTGACTTCTACAAAGTTTCGATAAATTTCAAGGGACATTTCAGGGGAGACGACCGGCTGAAACCGGCTCTTGACCTGACCCAAGAGCGGTTTCTTCGCAAAGACGATAAGAGCAGACCGATTGCTCACTCGGAGTCCATACGATCCAGGAGTTCCTGACAGATTTTTTCATGACTTAAATACGCCTCTGGCACCGCTTTTTGAATCTGGTTCGCATTTAATTTTTCTTTAATCAGGTCATTGACTTTCAAAATCACCGATTTCGGCGGGATCTCGTAATGAATCTCCTTTTCCCGGTATAGGTCCCGAACTAACGCAAAGGTTTTGTCATTAATATCAGCGTCGGACCCAAAATTTCCATTTTTTTGTTGAAATGCCTTCAAGAGAACACAGTAACTCTCAATAAAACCGTCCCGAACCGCATTGGGGGAGAGGAATTTCTTACTTAATTTTCTCTCAAGAATCTTTTCCCATTCCGCCATGATCTCTCCCTTCACATTCAATTCGGCATAAAAACTTTATTATAAACAAATAGTCCATTTGGTTCAATGCCGTTGAACTTTACTGCCACATCAGATATAATAACCCTTTTTCGCGGTATTGACAGCCCCCACAAGGACAGGCCTATGAGATCGAATTCAAGAAAACCTTCCGACCTTCGTCCGGTCAAGATCACTCGAAATTTCATCAAACATGCCGAGGGATCTGTTTTGATTGAGATGGGCGATACGAAAGTAATTTGCACCGCTTCCATTGAAGAAAAAGTTCCTCCTTTTTTGAAAGGGAGTGGTAAAGGGTGGATCACTTCTGAATATGCCATGATTCCACGTTCGTCCCAGGAGAGAATTCCCCGGGAATCCTCCAAAGGGAAACTGGGAGGAAGAACACATGAAATCCAGAGATTAATTGGACGGGCACTTCGGGCAGTCGTCGATCTGGATTCGCTGGGGGAACGTACCCTCTGGATCGACTGTGACGTCATTCAGGCTGACGGCGGAACCCGGACTGCTTCCATTACTGGGTCCTTCATCGCGCTGGCGGATGCTTTCTCACTGATCCAGAAAAGAGGTTTAATTAAAAAGATCCCATTAAAGGATTATCTTGCGGCAATCAGCGTGGGGAGAATCAACGGCGAGGTCTACCTTGATCTGGATTATTCTGAAGATTCGACTGCCCAAACCGATATGAATGTCGTCATGACCGGGAAAGAACAGTTTGTCGAAATTCAGGGCACTGCCGAAAAAGGATCGTTTTCAAGAGAAGACCTCGACCAGTTTCTCATATACGCCAAAAAAGGAATTCTTGAGCTGATCGAGATTCAAAAACAGCTCATCGGCCATCTTCCAAATGGATAATAAAACTCTTAACAATTGAAATATCGCTGAACTGAGAAATGGAAATTGTTTTGGCGACCCGAAATAAGGGCAAGATTAAGGAGATATCGGCTTTATTTACCCACCTTCCGATAAAACTTCTGACCTTGGACCAGTTTCCAGATGTCGGTGAGGTCGAAGAGGATGGAAAAGACTGCAAAGAAAATGCGATAAAGAAAGGAGTCGAAATTTCCAGAGAGACCGGAAAAGCGGCGCTTGCGGATGATTCGGCCCTGGAAATTGACGCCTTGGACGGCGCACCGGGTGTCTATTCCGCCCGATTCGCGGGGGAAAATGCCACCTATGCGGATAACCGCGCAAAAGTATTAACGTTGATGAAAGGTATGCCGGCCGAAAAGAGAGCGGCTTGTTTCCGTACGATTCTTGCGCTGGTTATTCCCGGGAAAGAACCCATTCTGGCTGAAGGCAAGACAGAAGGAACTATTGGAATGATGGAACAGGGACAAGAGGGATTTGGATACGACCCCATCTTTCATCTCAAAGGTGACGGACGTTCCTATTCTCAAATGTCCGCTGAAGAAAAGAACAGAGTCAGTCACCGGGCCAAAGCAGCTGAAAAAATGAAAGCCCTCCTGGAAAATATTCTCCGGGAAGATAAAAAATGAATACGGGGGCGAATGGTGAGACGCGTAAGGAGCACCGCGCAATGAGCGCCGCCGAGAAAGTGAGGCGGCCGGAATCGGGGGCATCGGAGGATTTTACAGGGTGAAACCGCACGGGCCCCTGGATAAGATTAAGCGAAGTATCCGGCTCTGCCGGTGCTGAGCGCGGGTTTTAGGGGCATCGGAGGATTTTACAGGGTGAAACCGCACGGGCCCCTGGATAAGATTAAGCGAAGTATCCGGCTCTGCCGGTGCTGAGCGCGGGTTTTAGGGGCATCGGAGGATTTCACAGAGTGAAACCGCACGGGCCCCTAACTAATATCGGGGCGTAGCGCAGCCTGGTAGCGCACCTGCCTTGGGCGCAGGGGGTCGGAGGTTCAAGTCCTCTCGCCCCGACCATTTTTATGATATAATCCGACGATGAAATCATTCGTCATTTCGGCTTTTTTGCTCCTTGCTCTCGGAGCCGAATTGGTTTTATCGCCCAAACTGGTTGCCAGTGATACGGTCAATCCAGTTCCCGTAAATAAAATCCGCCTGTCTCCGGATGATTACGACGGAAAGCGGGTAAAGGTTTCAGGCCAGGTTCGGTCAATTACTTCGGATAGAGGAAGACGGGGGAGCGAATTCTTAACGATCGTCATCGAAGGGACCAAGACAAATCTTGAGGAGACTTCTGAAACCCTCAAGGTCTTCATCTACTTCGCTCCCCCGATTAAGAAGGGGAGTTCTGTCATTGTCTTCGGAACCTACCATAAATCAGGACACTGGGGCGGAACGGAACAGCAACATTTTATCGAAGCAAGCAAGATTAATCCGGTTGAAATCAATTAGTTCTTAATCATGCGCCTGTAGCTCAGTCGGATAGAGCAACAGCCTTCTAAGCTGTGGGTCGACCGTTCGATTCGGTCCAGGCGCACCATTCACGTCCCAGGTTCCTTATAGGGTGGATTAGCTTTGGAATTTGGATTTGTTCAGGGTCACAGCGGCGCGAATGAGCGCTTTCAACCCCTTTTCATCAATCCTTTCGCCTTCATGGAAATCGATGGCACGTCTGGTGTTACCTTCGAGGCTGGAGTTGAAGAGGCCTGAAGGATCCTCTAAAGAAGCGCCCTTGGCGAACGTCATCTTCACAACTTTCTTGTAAGTCTCACCGGTGCAGATGATTCCGGCGTGCGACCACACCGGAACCCCTCTCCACTTCCACTCCTCGACAACTTCGGGATCGGCTTCCTTGACCAAGGTACGGAGGCGGCTGAGTGTCTTGCCCCGCCAGTCTACCAGCTCATTGATTCTCGCGTCAATGAGCTGAGAAGGAGACATGTCTTTATGCAACCCGCTCTTCTTCATGCCCATTTCTCTTTCTTCATCAAGCCGATTATAGATGGAGCGAGCAGGAATCGCATATGGTGTCCCCGGAAATGCGGTCAGGTTCCTGTACCAGTAGTAAGAACCCTTGGATAGGCCGTCCCTTCAAATTCAGTGCAATAAACTGTTCCAATAAGTGCGTAATACCATTTTTCCTGAACCTTGATATTCTTCACCACATAGTCCGGTCCCGCTTGCTCGACCAGAGAATCGTAAGCAAGACGTGCACGACTATTGACATTAATCGGAATAAGGAGCAGGAGTTGAAAACCACATGCGCTCGAAGATACTATCTTGGGTTTAGTCACATCGTATTTCGGTTCTGACAATTCACCAAACCGAACCGGCTGACCCGCACAACTCAAAATGGAAAAACTAAATGCAATGATAATTCCCAATTTCTTTATCCTGTTTTTCATTATCTGATCGCCTCCCCGGTAATGGTTACGCAACGTGTCGTTCCGATTACCCACCAGAACCAATCCTCATGCATCGTCACGTTCACTAAAGCTGTTGAACCAGGGACTTCATTGAGAGCTGCCTGGTAGGCACGTTCCATACGAGAGTCAAGCATAATAGGGATGAAATTATAAAGCGTGGGGCCAATCAATATCGTCCCGCAAGCTTTTCCGGAAGCAGGTCCTAACTTCTGCGACGCTTCTGATGGAATGGGCGCTAGCGTTGTAAATCCGGAAGCACACCCCGTAAACAGGATTAAAATTCCTGCGATCATCATTTTCTTTGCATAGCATTCCAAGGTTTTAAACCTTAAAAATGTTTCCGGCTGCCTTTGGCCCATTTTCTACTCACTTTCGCAATGATGTTTATTTCTAATATTTTCGTGGAACAACTCTAAAGTGACTAATTCGGATGAAAATACACTTTAACAATATAAAAATCAAATAAATTGGATACATTTGTGAGAAAACATCTTAAAACAAATGTAATATTTTTATCGATTTCCGTCTTTACCCCAGGATAGTTCCAGAGTTTGAGCTAAAGCGTGGCTACGAATCCGGAGTGATGACGATAATTCGGAAACACCTGACCGAAAAGGGTTGATTCAAAGGATGCGTTCCTTAGGCACACTAGGCAGGCCGTCTGAAATCTTAATTCAACTTTAGTTCCAAGGTAAGAATCGAATCCTGCTGCGGACTAATCGTGATCATCTTTTCTTCTTCGGGAAGTGTTTCGTGCCAAATTCTGACTTTATATTGACCGGACGGCACATCGGTTATTTTAAAATCGCCCATGCTATCCGTTATGGAAAAATAAGGGTGATCAAATACAAGAAGCTTTCCTCTCATAAAACGATGTGCGTCACATTTAATTTTGACAATTCCAGTCGTTTTTAAAAACTGTTTTATGTTATTTCCTTTGGGCACCAAAATGGCGTTCAGAAATGTTGACACTTCGGAATAGAGCAGATGCGTGTTATGAAGGATCGGGTCTGAATTCCTAATTTCTATTGAATCTCCAACTACACCGCCGAGAATGCGAGGCATAAAATGACATTTGTTGTTATCAAGAACAATGGTCTCAGGCAGATGTTTCTTCCCCTGATCAATTCCCACCAGACTGACGATCACATTTTGAATACCTCTATTCTCAGGATTGACGATCAGCGAATTATCTAATACGGTATTTCCACAGTATTCCCGGTTCTTGTTCACATTCAGAACCTCTGAAGCTGGAATGGGATCGTTGAATTTTATGTTTCCGGAAATGCTCCCCCCTGTTTCAACAGGTATGACTTCGTATGCGGATGCGGCTTTCAATGTGATACAAATGAATGAAATGGTGATAGCAATGAAAAGGGAAATCAGTTTCCATGTCGTCATTTGGGATTCCTTTTACGATCATATTTATAATATATCAATGGCCCCTGTATATCTCACTATGATGCTTACGAGAAAGAATGCCCTATCTATTTAACTTATTCAGACCACAAGGTCAATTAGATTACGAAGGTATCCCCCATTTTCCTGAAGGAATCAATCTCTTCTTTTCGCGGACGAGCAAATAAACAAGAGAAGAGAACGGTCTAAATTAAAAAAGACTATCTATTGAAATAGATAGTCTTTTTTAGCCACCCTGGCGAATATTTCCGACCTGTCGTTGGACTCCGTTCATTCCAAGAGGATTTAATTTTGACTGACGGAATAAAATAATTTTTCACAGCTGGCGCTAAACCTGGTCAGGAATCTATTCCCGCGCCAATGACGGATTCACCCTTATAAACAGCCACTTCTTTCTTAATTTCGGTAACCAACTCTCCCTCCTTAGCCATTCTCGCCCATGTCCGGAGCTCCTCGTCCCTGACTCGCTTCGCATCCTTTTGAGCCGTAATAGCCTCTTTTCCGGAAACAAAGTGTACTTTATTTTCGAGAATTTCTTCCAACGCAACGGTCGTCGCCTTTTCATATCGGGTATCGCTGGACGAGGTCGTAGCCTGAATGATCTGTTTCGCCCGCTGGGATCCGAGGATACTCAAGCGATGCCGGCTATCAATCTTCTTATTTTCAATGATGATCGGCATGGTAATAATATCAATCATTTTAAAAAACCTACCTCTCTTTTTAACTGCCTGAAAATGTAATTTCTCAAATGGGTTCAAGACGAAGTATATCACGTATTCCTCATTCCATACGGGAATATTCATGGTTCAAATTGGATTGATCTAAAACCCTTCTAAAACATGCTGTTTTTTATTTAGCTTGCACTTCTGGTCAATTAAGCGGATGATTAGCACTCGACGAGCGAGAGTGCTAATTCTTCCTCTCCAGACTCGCCACTCTCATTTCAAGTTCCAAATTAAAAGGAGGTATTACACCATGGCTGCTCTGACTCAAAAAGGGGCTCTTGTATTCAAACCATTAAAGGATCGTGTATTTGTGAGCTATTCCGAGGAATCGGAAAAGAGTGCCGGTGGAATCTATATCCCTGATTCGGCCAAGGAAAAACCACAGCGAGGAAAAGTGGAGTCAATCGGACTCGAGGTTAAATCGGTTAAGGCGGGAGACCAGGTCTTGTTTGATAAATACTCCGGTTCCAAAATTCATTTTGAAGATAAAGAGTACTTGATCATAAAGGAAGAGGACATCTTAGGCATTTTTGAAGGCTAAATTTCATCCTCGATGGCAATTCAGATTTTGATTTTTTAAAGGAGATTAAGAACCATGGCAAAACAGATGTTATACAGTGACAATGCACGGGCATTAATATTAAAAGGGGTCAATCAACTTACGGATGCGGTCAAAGCCACCCTGGGGCCGCGCGGCAGGAATGCGGTGATCGAGAAAAAATATGGCGCTCCGCTCATTACCAAGGACGGCGTAACGGTCGCAAAGGAAATTGAGTTAAAAAATCCCTACGAAAATATGGGGGCTCAGCTCGTCAAGGAAGTGGCAAGCAAAACCAGCGATTCCGCTGGAGATGGAACAACCACCGCAACAGTTCTTGCCCAGGCTATTTTTCAGGAAGGGGTAAAGCATGTCACATCCGGAGCCAATGCAATGGACATCAAGAGAGGTATCGACCGGGCCGTGGAAGTCGTCATTGAAGAATTAAACAGAATCAGCAAACCATGCCAATCCAAAAAAGAGATTTCACAGATCGGAACCGTTTCAGCCAACAACGATAAAACGATCGGCGACCTGATATCAGAAGCGATGGAAAAAGTGGGAAAAGATGGCGTGATCACGGTTGAAGAAGCCAAGAACATGTCCACTTCGCTCGATGTGGTAGAGGGAATGCAATTTGATCGGGGATATATCTCTCCTTATTTCGTAACGGATCCGAATCGAATGGAAGTAACCCTCGAGAATCCGTATATTATGATGTGCGAGAAAAAAATTACCACCATGAAAGATCTTCTCCCTATCCTCGAACAGATTGCCAAATTGGGTAAACCTCTCTTGATTATCGCGGAAGATGTGGAAGGAGAAGCCCTGGCTACGCTGGTGGTCAACAAACTCCGAGGCTCCTTAAACTGCTCAGCGGTTAAAGCCCCCGGATTCGGAGACCGGAGAAAGGCGATGCTGGAAGATATCGCCGTTCTAACAGGCGGACAGGTTATTTCTGAAGACCTCGGTCTCAAATTGGAAAACATAAAGATTGCTGATCTGGGCAAGGCAAAACGGATTACCATCGACAAAGATAATTGCACCATTATTGAAGGAGCGGGCGATCCGGGCAAGCTCAAGGGAAAAATAAAACAGATCAAAGCCCAGATTGAGGAAACGACTTCCGATTACGATCGGGAAAAACTGCAGGAGCGATTGGCGAAACTTGTCGGCGGTGTGGCCGTGATCAATGTCGGAGCTGCTACTGAAACCGAGATGAAAGAGAAAAAAGCACGGGTTGAAGACGCGCTCCATGCCACAAAAGCCGCTGTAGAAGAAGGAATTGTCCCGGGCGGAGGGGTTGCGTTATTACGGTGTATCAGCTCGCTTGAAAAACTTGAATTGAAAGGTGACCAACAGATGGGGGTGAACATCGTCCGGCGGGCACTGGAAGAACCTCTTCGACAGATTACCGAAAATGCCGGCTTTGAAGGCTCAATTGTCGTTGAAAAGGTCAAAAATGAAAAAGGGAACAGAGGCTTTGATGCGGCTTCCGGACTCTATGTGGACATGGTCGATTCAGGCATTATTGACCCCACCAAAGTCACTCGAAGTGCGCTTCAAAATGCGGCAAGCGTGGCGGGACTGATGCTGACAACGGAAGTCATGATTGCCGATATTTCGGAAGAGAAAAGCGCTTCCATGGGATCCGGCGGCATGGGCGATATGCACTAAAACAAAAAGAGATTCTAAAGAGATCTGTCACGACCCCTTCAATTTAGGGAAGGGGTCGTCATTTTCCTTTTCTATCTCGAACCTGTGAATAAGGAGACTCTCTTATGAAAAATACAATCTTTCGAAAATCGTCTTTGAACAAGCTTGATGTCGAATGGATGGCACCCAGAAGCCGGCCTACATCGACCCATCATGCCTTTGAAATTGTCGAAGGTGTTCCTAAACTGACCTCGGTCTGCGGTCCTCCTCATATTCGACAATTTATTGATAAAGACGACTTTTATGTGCCTGCATTTGAAAGAATTTATGATGATCAAAAATGCAAACCCTGTTTTAAAAAGGTGAAAAGTATTTCAAAAAAGAGCCTTGCCTCAAAATCTAAAAGAAAAAAAGAATATGAAAAAATCAGGAACGATCGTGGATAAGGAAGAGATTTATCAAAAGTCGATGGAGACCCAATTGGGAATCCCGGCGTCCCGGATTGATTTAATTCAAAAAGAAAATCAGCAGGAAGTTGGAATGGGATCATGGAAGGCGTCGAAACGGCTAAAACAGAACTCAATGATTTCATTGAAAAGGGCTTTCCGACTATCATTCATGGGCCACTCGTGAATCCGGTAATACCGCCGTTCAAGCCAGCCTGACAAATCGGAATTTTAAAGCATTCCACATTTCGAATGAATTACTTC
>JACQBW010000006.1 GCA_016194305.1 Nitrospirota bacterium
AAAACAGAACTCAATGATTTCATTGAAAAGGGCTTTCCGACTATCATTCATGGGCCACTCGTGAATCCGGTAATACCGCCGTTCAAGCCAGCCTGACAAATCGGAATTTTAAAGCATTCCACATTTCGAATGAATTACTTCTGATCAGGTAACAGATCGATATACTGACTTAAACTCTTTTCGAGGGATTCAAAATTAGGGTTATACATGAGTCTTCGAATCACCCCTTTTTTTAGATTCTCCTCGCTGATTTCTCCCAAATAATCCTCTTTTTTATTCTTGCACTGATTATATTTGTCCATGTCCTTCGGAAAATAGTGATTGCAGTAAGTGTAATCGCCATTTGCGCCGTAGTGGGATGAACTGCCGGGAAGAACAAGCGCCGTATGGGCGGATGACAGGATATGCTGTTCCGGAAAATAACTGTTGACCCGGTCAATTTTACCCGAAGAACTTCCCGGTTTTGTCGTATAAACGATCATTTTGTTATTGGAATGAGTCGCGCTTTCAAAAAAATCAACCGTTCCCGAAAAGATGACCGTCGAGTCGTCTTCGCTGGCAGCAATAAAAGTGGGAATAGTCACCTTCTTCCTTTGCAATTCTGATCTAACCGCTAAAGTCAGAAGGTAAATCTGGTAAGCCGCATTATTCGGAAAAGACTCGTATTTAAACGGATCTTCGTCGTTCATCAAGTCAATCCATTTCCCGTCAGGAATGGCCCAACTATAAACCGTGTGTAAATTCGCGAGAGAAGCGAGCCAGGTAATTTGCATTGCCGGTGAAAACAGGAATAATCCTTTCACGCGGGAGTCCTGGAGGCTTTGATTGACACTGAGCGTCGCTCCGGTTGAAAAACCCATTAAGTAGACTTCGTCCGCCTCCGATGCCAGAGCATCGGTTCCAAAAGCCTCCGCCTTGGCCCATTCCTGCCAAGTCACATTCAGCAGATCTCCCGGGCGGGTTCCATGACCCGGCAAGACAATCGCCATAACCCTGAAACAGTGTTCCTGAAAAAATTGTCCCAGTTGACGTGTCGAATAAGGTGAGTCGGTCAGTCCATGACTGAGTAATATCCCTCTCCGATATCGTTTTATCTTCCCGGGGGAACAAGAGGGAGGGGGTTCCAGTTCATACGGTGAATTCCCGTCGACAATATCTTCCCGATTACTCCCGTTTAAATCCGTTCTCGAATCGGAAATAATTTTCCGGTTCGCCTGGATGTAATTCTCAAACGTGAGGCCTTCGTATTTGATTAGAGACTGAATTCCAGACGGTCGATGCCGGTCGGCTAGTCCGCCATTAACGGATTGTGCCGTCGTCGCACACCCGTAAAGGAATAAAATAAAAATCAGCGTAAATCGCATTAAATTAATCCCTTATCTATATTCCCAAGGCCTTTTCAACTATAAGTCCAGTAGGGCATCACCTTTCTTTCAAAGAAAGTACACATTTACTGGTTCTTAATCAACTTTTAATTTGAAAACTCAATTCCACGTCACACTAAGTCACCCATCCAGTCAAATCTCCGGATAATGATAATAATGATGATATTGACACCACAAAATGAGATTTCAGATTGAGCTTTTATATTAATAAATGCTTTCCATTTCATTTGCAATCAATTCAGGAGGAGCAGATAATCATGCTTAACAAGGATGATTGTGGAGACCTGCTATGGAAGCATTAATTAAAAAAGAGGTCGAGCGAATTATTTTGGTGATTATGAATCTTAACGACGATATTGAAATGGCATGTGATACTTATTCGTCCTTGAACCAGGTGGATGACATCAAAGCGCAGGCGCACGAGGTTCTATCAAAATATAACAATCTTCTGAGCAAAGCAAGTCCGGAAGAAAAGAACGACCTGACGCGGGGGGTGGGAACCAAGATTGCGGAATTAGAAGAACATCTGTCGCGTTTGAAAGAAGCCCCCGAGTAAAAAGAATGGCTGATTGAACTAACTGTTTGTCTCCGAAGAGACCTTGAAACGGCTGACCTCGTTCTTCAGAAGTTCCGCTTCGTTGACCAGGCTTTTTACAGCAGAATTAACTTCTGAAGATAGGGTAGCGTTTTGACTTGTAATGCTGCCGATTTCGGAGACCGATGAGACAATTTTATCGCCCGCGACTTTCTGCTCTTCCGCGGAGTTCAAGACTTCCCTCGTTTTCTCTTGAACCGTGGCGACCGCATCATTGATCAGCTGGGCTCCTTTCGTCTGTTCTGTAATCGCCCGATTGACCTGTTCCGCGGTACTCTGCATCTTTTGAACAGCGGAAACGATTAACGATGTGCCCTTTTTGTGTTCCTGTGTCGAGTTCTTAATCTGCTTGAGCGTGCCGGTAATCCGAACCGTTGCTTCATCGACCTGCCTGATGCCAATAGCCTGCTCCTTCATCGCTCTTTCAATTTCTGAAATCATTTTAAAAGATTGGTCCGAACTTTCTCCTATTGTCTCCAGGGCCACAAACGCCTCCTGGGAAACCTGGACGCCATCTTCGACAGTGGCCATTCCTTTTTTCATTGATTCGATCGCATTGGTAATTCCAGATTGAATGGAACTGATGATCTCGGCGATTTCTTTCGTTGATAGGGCCGTCTGGTCCGCCATATGTTTAATTTCGTCTGAGACCACTGCAAACCCTTTTCCTCCTTCCCCCGCCTGAGCGGCCAAAATAGCCGAATTTAGTGCAAGAAGATTCGTCTGACGGGTCACTTCTTCAATGACGGTTAGAATTTTCCCAATTTCAAGCGATTTGTTCGCCAGGTCATTGATAATCACTGAGGAAGTTTTCACATCTTCCCGAATCTTGTTCATTCCTTCTATCGTCTTTTTGACCGCGCGCATTCCGAGACTGGATGCATCACTCGTCACCGATTTGGAAAGCCGGGTCGCCTCCTTCGTGCTTACTTCCACTGTTTTTATGGTCGCATTGATCTCATTTAACGAAGCGGAGGTTTCTTCTGCAGAAACCAGGAGAATACTGATACTATCGGCAATTCCGTTCACCGTAAAAGACATTTCTTCTATTGAAGAAGACGTGGTATGGATAGCTTCCATGAGAATCCGTATCAGACTCGACATCTCCTTGATGGACGCCGTCATTTCAAGAATCGAAGACGAAGTATCATTTGATAATTTATAGAGAGAGCCGACCAGATTATTAGACCCTGCAAGCGAATGATTCATCTGTGAAAGGGAGGTGGACGTCACTTCAATCGCCTGGGTCTGTATACCCGCCCCATCAAACAATTTTTTGGATGTGGCCGTTAACTGGTCAGACGTTGCGGCAACATTGCTGACAGCGGTGCCGATCCGGGTGATAATACTTTTTAGATCGTTCACCATCTTGTTAAGGGAACTCACCAGAACCACAATTTCATTATTCGAAAGTCCACTTCTTTCTGAACCATCCGCAGGGGAAAAAATGATCGGGCGTACGTTTACCTTGGAATGTTCCGACTTTCTAACATACGGATAATATAAGAGAATCACAGCCACCATTAAAATTTCCAACAGGCCGATGATCACGACGCCAATAATCTGCCGTGTCGTTCCCTGGTTGATCCACTTTTTATTCAATCCGATCTTAACCCATCCAAGGGTTTCATTTGCGGAGCGTACCGGGAGCCGAATTTCGGTTAAGTCCGCGGCAGACTGAAATTGAGCGATGCGTTGGCGGACCTCTTCTTTTTCAGGATTTAAGGCAGAAAAGTTCGAGTTTTCATTGTTGAAATACCAGGAGACAGGACGTTCCTTATTTTCAATCAATATATAGAGAATGTCTCTCTCCTTTGGAACTTGACGGAGATATTGATCCATCGCGGGGCGATCTCCCGCGGAAAGCGATGACGGGACCAGTTCTGCTAACAAACCGGCAAGAGTCTGGCCTTGCGTCGTCAGAAGCTCTGAATACCCTTTTTTCTGGGTATTGACGACATAAATTCCAACCCATAGCATCATAAAGAAAATGGTCAATACGACTACAGAAATCAATCTAACGACTTTTGAACTATCCATAATTCAAACCGGACCCCCTCTCTTTCTCTTTTGCGAATCCGGGAAGTTCCTCCTTCTATCGCATGACCGTTTGAATAACACAACTTTCCATAAATAAGATTACCCGAATCCAGGAGCCTGTCAAGGAAGATGAATTCGACACTGAATTGGACCCCAATTGACGATTTAAAATTAGTTGTTATACTTCACAAAAGAGGTCCATTGAGGAAACGGGATCTTCAGCTCAAGGGGGAAGCGCCTCGTAAACATTAAAATTCTGTTAATGGAGACACAAAGTATGGGAAATACATTTTATACAAAAGTTTTCGTCATGATCGGCTTTCTCATGTTCGCATTATCGGCTCATGCCGGCAATTTTGAGATGACACCGACAGTGCAGGCTCAGCTCGACAAAGAAAAGGCGGTCATTGCCTCCTGGGCGTCCGACCCGCTCATTGTTAAAGCGGTTCAACTTCAAAACAAGAAAGGTCCCATTCCCGGTATCGATAACGCCGCCTGGAAGGTGACGCGGCGGTCAGATCCTGTCATTAAAGCATTTCAGGAAAATCCAGTTGGCCAGTTTCTTAAAGACAAGATTGAGACTAAAGATTCAGCCTTCAGTGAAGCTTTTTTGAGTGCGGGCAAGGGTGAAAAGGTCGCCTTTGTAGAAAAGACAACTTACTATATCCACAAAGGAATGCCAAAATTTGATATACCCTTTAATGAGGGAAAAACCTGGCAGGGGAAACCGGAGTTTGACGAATCAAGTCAAACCTATGCAGTTCAAGTTTCGACGCCGATTCTCTCGGAAGGAAAGCCGATCGGCGTTCTGGTCGTCGGTGTGAACCTATCTTTTCTCGAAAAAGTGAGTAAAAAGTAGAGGCATTTCAAGACAAATAAGTTCATTCCAAAGAAAGTTCTCACGATGAATAGATTCATCTTTGAATTAACAAATCACCCGAAAGATTTCTCTGTACGACTCAAGCTTCTCTTCGCCTGCGGATTGCTGGCCCTCATGACAGGTATTGTCGGGAGCCTTGCAATCTGGGCGCTTTCAAGTTCGAATTATTCGTTTCAAGCCATGGTGGATCAAGACGTTCCTTCCATTATCTATCTGGAGCAGGCTGAACGGGATATGCTCGAAGCGCAAGTCCCCGAACGAAGCCTGATGTTCATGAAAATGGGAACTCCCGAATCAAACGCCATGATACGGGAACACCAGGAGAATATCCGGCAGGTTGAAGAGGGCTGGGAAAAATACAAGAGTCTGTCAACCAGCGAAAATGAAAAAAAGCTTTGGAATCCCTTTGAAGTGGCCTGGAGAGACTGGAAGAAATCCTCAAACGAAGTTCTGAAGGTTTTATCGGAAGATACACCTTCCGCTCGTCGCGACGCAATCGATATCGCCATGGGCGAGAGCGCCGTCAAGTTCGTGGCCGCCCGAGATCTCCTCGACAAAGTAACTGAACATCAGATCCTGGAAGCCAAAATTCAGGCTCAGCGCGGACGAACTCAAGCCTCTATCTTTCTCGCGTGGGTCATAGGAATTGTGATTGCCGCCTTTTTTCTTGCGCTTCTCTTCAGCCTATTGCTCGCCCGTTCCATTTCCATTCCGCTTGGAAAAGTTGCCACGACACTCCACCGCGTTGCAGAAGGTGATCTGACGGTCACATTGGATATCGGGGCGTCCAAACCGGTTGTCAAATAAAACAGTGTCGATCTTATTTGTACGTTCTTCCCCTGCTTCTTGATCCCTGACAAGATGGCCGATTTTTTCGATGTGATTTAATCATCGGGTCCGAGATATTTCCACAACTCAGGCATCGCCACCCCACAAAAAGATTCCGGCTAGCCGTTTCCAGATGATCCTGAAATGACTCAAAGACCATGAGTCCTCTGCATTTTGAACATTCCATTTCCATTCCTTATTTGTCCCCATTTCCTATCTAAAGGTTCCCTTCCGTATGTCAGCTGGCCATAAACAATATCTTGTGGATTGTAGAATCAATATAGCCACAAGTCTTTTCGCAAAGGTAATTCTTTGTAACAAATTGTATCTTCTCGATTTTTCTTACCTTTTGGATTCCGCAACCGGATTGACCATGGTAAAATATGACCGGTGATGGAAAATAAAACGCTCAATATTTTTATGATCGACGACGACGAAAAGTTGTCCGGATTAATGGGAAATTTTTTAAGAGAGTTCAATATACAACTCACTTCAGCAACGCATCCCAAAGACGGCCTAAAAAAGTTTTTTCAAGGGAATTACCGTTTACTCATTTTGGATATCATGCTCCCGGAAATGGATGGATTTCAGCTCTGCAGGGAAGTTCGAAAAGAATCCAATGTGCCGATCATTATGCTGACCGCCAGAGGCGAGGTTGCCGATCGCATTGTGGGACTTGAAATGGGAGCGGACGACTATCTCTCCAAGCCTTTTGAACCTCGAGAACTTGTCGCCAGGATTCAGTCCATTCTCCGGAGAACCTTGACCCCTGAAAAGATCGAGTTCTCGACATGGGTCAGTGGCGATCTCACCGTAGATCTGTTCTCTCGCGAAGTCTTCCTGAATCGGATTCCCTTACAACTCACCACAACTGAATTCGAACTTCTCAAGCTCTTCATGGCCAATTCTGGAAAGGCCATGAACCGGGATTTCATCATGGACGAACTAAAAGGGATTGATTGGGATGTGTTTAATCGTTCCATTGACATTGCCATCAGCCGGCTCAGACACAAACTGAAAGATACCCCCAGGAATCCCAAGTTCCTCAAAACCATCTGGGGCGAGGGTTATATGTTCATTTCTCCCGTTCAAAAGTCTGAGAAAGCGGGATGATCTGGCCCCGATCCCTTCATGCCAAGATATTCACCATTTTTTTTACGACCACTCTCTTAATCATTCTTTCGATCTTTTTTTTCGCCCGCTCCCTGGACACTTCCCGGAAAAGCGGTTTCCTATCGGTTAGAAAAAATCTGTCCGTGCACCTTCGCTCCCAGATTGAAAAAATCGGCGTTCCCCCCGATCTTCAAAAAGCGGCGGCCATCGCAAAAGAGCTGGATCTCAAGATCGGCATTTCGGGACCCGGAACGACTTGGAAGTCTGATCCTCTTCTGGATGATTCAGAGTTTCTCACCGCGAAGCCGGATTCTCATTTCAGAGATTTCCGATTTGGACGAATCAAAGGCCGTCTCTTTGCCGTTTCTGAAAGAAATGGATTTACCTATGAATTTGAATTCCTATCCAGTGAATTTTTCACCTTTCCTTATCGCCTGATCATCGCATTGGCTACGATCGTTATGATTATTCTCCTGATGAGTTTTGTTGTCACCCGCTGGGTCATGAATCCTGTGAGGCCGCTGGTGACAGGAGTGGAAGAACTCTCAAAAGGCAATTTCGAGTATCGGATCCAGTTTCAGCAAAACGATGAATTCGGATTCTTTGCAAAAATTTTTAACAAGATGGCGGAACAGATTCAGCAAATGCTGAAAGCCAAAGATAAGCTTCTATTAGATGTGAGCCACGAGCTGAGAAGTCCTCTTGGAAGAATGAAAGTCGCCTCTGAAATGATACAAGAGGAAGCGATGAAATCTTCTTTGAAAGAAGATATTCACGATATGGAATTTATGATCGATGAAATTCTGGAAGGATACAGGCTCCATGTCCCCCAGGGAGCCTTGAAACTGGAGCGAATCGACTTAGCCGTACTCCTGGAAGAGTTGACGGGTCTTTATCGATTCTCGGGCGTTGGGGTATCGTTTCGGAATACCCTTTCGGGTCAGGCCTGGATTCTGGGAGACGCCATCCGGCTAAAAAAAGCTTTTACCAATCTCATTGAGAATGGAATAAAGTTTTCAGAGTGTGCGCTGTCTCCGGTTGAACTGGTCCTCACAGAAGAAGGTCGCGCTTTCGGCGTCAAAGTGATCGACCATGGATCCGGAATCAGGGAGTCCGAACTGAATCTCGTCTTTGAGCCCTTTTATAAAATGGACAGCGCCAGAGAAAAGAAGGGCGGCGGCTATGGACTGGGATTAAGCATTTGCAAGGAGATTATCTCGGCTCACGAAGGACTAATCTCCGTAACAAGCCGCGAGAATGATTTTACCCAATTCGCCATTCTTCTTCCGAAAGCTTGATCATTTCGAGCCTGTCATTCGGGCGGATCATCTTTCCAGTTTCCAATCAATTTACATGCCCGGGTCACTCGTCGCCCATTTTTTGATTGAATGAGAAGACAACCCCAAATAGAATCGGAACGGTATCGCAACCTCCATAAAAGAGTTTCAATTTCGATGACGATCGAATATATTAATTTTTCAACAAAGGGCATTTATGAAAGTATTTCCGATTTTGGGAGCATCGATTGGCGTGCTGTGGATTACCGGTTGCGCTTCGATGCACTACGACTCAAAAATGTCCCAAACCACCGACTATCTGAAATCGGGAAAGGTCGACCTTGCTCTGGCCGATCTGGAGTCCCACAATCCCTTGCCGGACAAGGGTCTCCTTTACTATCTTGAAAAAGGAGAGCTCCAAAGAATAAAAGGGAGCCTGGTCGAAAGCCGGGCTTCCTGGCTCAAAGCCGATTACCTGGTCCGAAAATGGGAAGATCAGGTCAAACTGGATTTTTCCAAATTGATGGGTGACGTCGGGTCTTTTCTGATCAACGACACGACGCGACGTTACGACGGAAGAGACTATGAGAAAGTCCTCTTAAATGTTGAACTGGCTCTCAATCATCTCGCTTTGAACCATTGGGATGACGCCAGAATTGAAATAAAAAAGATGCACGAGCGGGAAGCCATCATTGCCGAGTTTCGCGCCAAGGAACTTGAAAACGCCAAAGAAAAAGCTTCAAACAAAGGAATTCAGGCAACGTCGTTTAAGGAATTGAAAGGATATCCCATTGAAACGCTAGAGGCTCCGGAAGTTCGAGAGCTGAAAAATTCGTACGAATCGGCCTTTGCGAACTACCTGGCAGGCTTTGTCTACGAATCCCTGGGTGAAGTTTCTCTTGCGGCTCCGGGATACCGCAGGGCGGCAGAGATGCGTCCCAATATTCCGCTGATTGATGAGGGCCTCCTCGGCCTTGACGAGAGGATTCGATCCGCGCACCCAGACGTGACCGACACCCTTTTTGTGATTGAATCCGAATTTGCGCCCGCGATTCAATCCCAGGAATTCGGCCTCTTTTTGCCAATCGCCTGTAAAAACGGCTATTGCCCGGAACTGGTCCAGATTTCATGGCCGGTCATCAGGCTCCAGGCAAGCGCTGCTTTAACGTCGTCCATCACGGTCGATCATCAATCATTTCCTGTTGTGATGATGACCAGCGTCGACGCGATGGCGCGCCGCGCCTTATCGGATGAGATGCCGGTGATTATCGCAAGAACCGCAATCAGAGCCATCGCAAAAACGGTCGTCCAGAAAGGGATCGATGATAAAACATCGGATCTGGGATTGCCCGGTCTTCTGGTCAGCATCGGGGCAAAAATCGGAACGGCCGTTTCAGAAACGGCGGACGAACGGGCCTGGAGGACACTTCCCGGCTATTATTCCATCGCCCGGGCAAGGCTCCCTGCGGGGGCACATCATATCGGAATCCAAACTTCTGTCGGCGAACAGGATCTGGAAGTTCGTCTTTCAGGAGGTTACGCGGTTGTTTCATTGCGCACTCTGGGAGGGAGGATCCATCTATTGAACTCTTCTGACGAAAAAGCTCAAACAGATCATTAAATTGCTTAATCGTCTCAATTTGGATATTCTAAATAAACAGGAATTTTAATGACAGGTCAGAAAAGTGAGGGAAATATGGGAAAAATTCTAATTCGCCTGGTCTTATTGATAGCACTCTGCCAGGGCTCAATTGCCCTTGCCGATTCGGTCGAAGCAAAAGTCGAGCAGCATGGTACTTCCAAATATCTGGAAATTATCGGAATCAGTTCCAAGGTCACTGATCATCTGTTGACCATTCATCTCCAGATTAAAAACAAAGACAACGGCGATAATCGCGGCTATTATCGGGCGAGCTGGCTTGATGAGTCAGGAGAGCCTGTGTGGGATGAGGAGGCCTGGAAACCGCTGCTGCTTCATGGAAATCAGAAAATGAATATCAAGCTGGTGGCTCCGACCACAAAAGCCAAAGATTATAAAATCGAATTCAGCGCAGAAGAAAATTACCGGGAATAAGCAATCTTATTTCATTTTTATAAACAGCTGGGGTGAGGTCACTATGATGATCAGATCAAATAGTATAAAAATTCTTTTATTATTCGCGTTCGTCTTCTCCTGGGGCTGCGCGGCGACGACTCCTTCCGTAGGAGACAATGTCCATTATGGCAATGCCAAGGATGTCGAACAGGTTACCACCGAATTTGGCTCAACAGACCTGCAGTTGATCGCCGAAGCGATGGCCCGATCTCTCGCTCAATCAGCAAGTGGAAATAAGGAAAAAATATTGGTCACCATCGCCGATGTGAAGAATAAGACAGACGAATATATTGACACCAAATCCATAACCGATTCCATCCGGGTCCAGTTGCTCAAGGGAGGTACGATGCGATTTGCCACCGACTTGTCCGATATGAAAAGCCAGACGGATGAGTTGAACCGGCAAGACAGCGGACTTTACAAGAAAGAAACGACGGCCAAGATGGGGAAAATGGAAGGGGCGCAGTATCGTATCGAAGGGAATATCACCTCCATTGTAAAGAGGGCTGACAATATCAAGGATGTTTATTACAAATTCACTCTGATGATGACCAATATTGAATCAGGAACCATTGAATGGACTGACGAGAAAGAGATCCGAAAAACAGCAAAACGTTAAGGGACTTTTCAGTGCGGAAAGGAAAATCATGAATAAAAAGCTAGTCGCTATTCTCATCTGTTTGTTCGCTTCCTCTTTGACCCTGCAGGCAAAAGGCGCCGGTTTCTACGCGGGTGCGGGACTGGGAGAGAGCCGGACCTCCCTCTCCGCCTCTTTAGACAAAGATCGCGATACCGCATTTAATCTGTTTGGAGGAATTCAAATCAATCCCAATCTCGCCACCGAGCTTGAATACCTGAATCTGGGCAAAGTGACCCTCGGGAACGGTTCCGGCAATTCCGATGGATGGGCCGCGTCAATGGTCGGTATTCTCCCGATGAGAGGGAACATCTCTTTATTTGGAAAGTTTGGGCTGGCCCGAATCAATACCACCTGGGACTCCAGCTCCGGCATTTCTCCCGACACCCAAACTGAAACGGGAGTCACTTTGGGACTGGGGGGGGAACTCGATTTTTCACCCAGAAACGGAGCCCGTCTCTCTTACGATGCCTATCAAGTCGGAACCACTGATCCGGTCACGGGGCATAGTCATACCCTGAAGCTCTCTCTTCTCTACCGTTTTTAATGATGTCACCTGCCTCTCCCCTCTTGTCTGACCTGAAAGTAGTTCCTCTCATCTCTTGACTTACGGATAATTTACGGTTATTATTTCCCCATGTCCATCACGCCCAAGCAAAAAAAGATTTTAGAGTTTATCTCCCACTATACGGCTCAGAGCGGCTACTCTCCCTCCCAACAGGAGATCGCCGAAGCATTCGGATACAAGTCACTGGGCACGGTTCAAGACTTTCTGATCCGGCTTCAAAAAAACGGTTATCTGGAAAAGCCCTGGAATGCCAAAAGAGGGATTAAGGTTCGTTCCCAGAGTGCTTCTCTTCCGTTGTTAGGCAAGGTTGCCGCGGGGACTCCTATTGAACATCTGATTCATCAGGAACAGATTGAAGTTCCTCCGAAGATGATCAAAAAAGGGGGAGATTATTACGCGCTTCTGGTCAAGGGGGACTCCATGAAAGACGACGGCATTCTGGATGGAGATTATGTCATTGTCCGAAAACAGTCCACCGCCGAGAATGGTCAAAAGATCATTGCGATTATCGACAACGGAGCGACGATCAAAAACTATTTCAAGCGGAAGGAAAGGCTTGAATTAAAGCCTGCCAACGAGACATTCGACCCGATCCTTCTTGACCCTTCCGCCTCGTTTAGAATCGAGGGGCTCTTTGTCGGCCTGATCCGGTTTACCCAGGAGAAAAGATGACCCGAACTTTTTCTGAACTGAAGCATTTAATCGGAACACTGGAGAGTTCTCCCCTCCGGGAGACGTGGCCTTGTCCGGATACCGATACAGGATTACCCAAGGGAGCCATTACCGAGATCTGCGGCGCCGGGAAAACAGAATTTGTCGTGCAATTCCTGAGGGAGCATTCAGACTTGAGCGTGGCCTGGGTTGAACCGGATCTTTCCATTTATCCCACGGGACTTCTCCAAAGAAAGGTCCAATTGAACCGGATTTTATTTATCGAGGCAGAAAATGAATTTCCATGGGTCGTTCAACAACTCTTTAAGAGCAATCTATTTGAAATCGTCATTCTGTTCTCCACCCTTTCAGATCCTAAAATGTTACGCAGATTTCAGCTTTCTGCCGAGAAAGCGCATGCTTCCCTGATTCTCCTCTCAGAGGTTTTCTCAAAGGGATGGCCTGTGGCATTGCAACTCAAAAGCTCACGAAAAGAGGGAGGACGGATTCACGTTGATTTGATTCGTAAACGATAATGCGTGTTGTTGTTCTTCTTTACTCCAATCCAACCCCTCTCTCCCCGATCGCGGAAGCCTGTCATCAATGGACGCCTCAGATTTCTATCAGCCATGAAGCGGTTTTTCTGGAAATCGGAAAATGTCATCGGCTCTATCGGGAAGAGAGCCTCCTTCTGCGGCTTCAGGTTTTAAATAAACGCTTTGGAATCAAACCTAAAATAGGCGTGGCGAATGATCCCCCCACAGCGCTGGCCATGGCCCGATTTCAGGTCTCTCAACGAAAAGTACTCCCGATTGAAGCCGCCCTGGATTATTTCTCTCCCTGGAAACCCACCGATGTTTTAAATACCATGATCGCGTCTCTCAAAAAACTCGGCATTCTGAAACTGGAAGATTTCTTATCCCTCCCTGCAAAAACGCTCTCTTCAAGGTTTGGAAAAGAGGCCATCGAAACGACCCGAAGGATTCAAGAGGCGGACCAGACCCTCTGGCCTCCCTTTGTTCCAAAAGAAACCATCCTGGAAAAAATGGAAATGGAACCCGAAGAACGGTTGACCCGTCTTGAGCCGCTTCTCTTTTTGACTAAAACAATCATTGACCGGGCCATGATTCGGCTCAAGGGGAGGGACAAAAAGGCCTCCCTCATTCAATTCACCCTCGAGCAGGAAGCCTACTCCAAAATAAAAGAGCCGGTCCGGTCGTATTCCATCCCTCTTTCCGTCCCTCAGGGAAGAGCGGCAGGATTGTTGACGATCCTCAAAGACCGGCTGGAATTCGAATGGATTAAAAATCCGCTTGCGGCGCCTCTGGTCTCGATTACTTTTCAAATATTAGAAGCGGTGCCGGCCCAAGAAACAGAACGGGATTTTTTTCATCAGAAAGAAGAGGAAAAGGAGGCGTGGGGCTGTCTGGTATCGAGACTCTCTGAAAAACTCGGAAAAGAAAAGGTCTTTATCGCATCCGGAATTGAACGGTATCTTCCTGAAAAAAACTGGATCAAACAGGAGAATCCGTCTTTCAAACAGCCTCTCCCTTTTCCCTCAAGACCTTTACGTCTGTTCAAATCTCCCCTGGCCATTACGTTTTCCGGAAAGAATCTTTATGCCGGCCAGAAACGGTGGGAGATTGAAGCGATCGAGGGACCCGAACGTCTCTCGGGAGAATGGTGGCTTGAATCGTTTGAAAGAGATTATTTTAAAGTCACCAGCCGCTCAGGAGAAGCGCTCTGGATTTATAAAACAGCAGGGTCACAATATTATCTTCATGGGATTTTCGATTAGGTGGGCGTCTCCATCCATGTATGCCGAGCTTCAATGCAAGACCCACTATTCCTTTCTTCGAGGCGCTTCGTCCCCTGAAGAGCTGATTCATCGCGCCGCTGAAATCGGGTTAACTGCAATCGCCATCACAGATCGCGATGGCGTCTATGCCATTCCCAAAGCCTACCAGGCCGTTCGAGATCACCCTCTTCTCAAACTGATTGTCGGAGCCGATTTGACGCTTGAAAATCATCCCCGCCTGACGCTGCTGGCCCAGAACCGGAGGTCCTATGGATTATTATGCCGCATCCTGACCGCAAGCCATGCCGGCCGTCCAAAAGGGGAACCGCTCCTTTCGCTGGAAAGACTATGTCAACTTATGTCTTTACCCGGAAACGAAGGGCTCGTCGCGCTTTCCGAGGCGGGGTCTGACTTTAACTTGCTCAAAGAGCTGTTCCAGTCGAGATTATTTATTCCCCTCTCCCGGTTTCAAGACGGATTTGACAAAGAGAAAACCCAAAGAACCATCCAGATTTCTAAAACCTATGACTGCAGAATCGTGGCCACCAATGATGTTCACTATCACATTCGAAAACGGAGACCGCTTCAGGATGTCGTCACTTCCATCCGTGAAGGGAAGCCGCTGACCCATGCCGGGTATCAGCTCTTTTCAAACGGAGAACGCTATCTGAAATCGCCCCGGCAGATGACCGATTTATTTAAAGAGCTCCCCGAAACCCTCTCCCAGTCCCTTTTGATCTCGGAGGCCTGTACCTTTTCTCCGGCTGAATTAAGGTACCGGTATCCTTCTGAGTGGATTCCCGCCGGTTATACAGGAGAACGCTATCTGGAAGAACTCGTCTGGAAAGGAGCCCAGGAACGATACGCCTCCGGTATCCCTCCCGAGGTCAAAAATCAGATTCAACATGAATTATCCGTCATTCAACAGCTGCAATTTGCAGATTATTTTTTAACCCTTTACGAAATTGTCGAATTTGCCCGTCAGAAAAAGATCCTTTGCCAGGGAAGAGGATCCGCGGCCAACAGCGTCGTCTGTTACTGTCTCGGAATTACAGCCATTGATCCGGTACGGATGAATCTCCTGTTCGAACGATTCATTTCGGCAGAACGGAATGAACCGCCCGATATCGACGTGGATTTTGAACATGAACGGAGAGAAGAGGTCATTCAACATATTTATGAAAAATACGGGAGAGAGCGGGCCGCGATGGTCAGCGCCGTCGTCACCTACCGGAGAAGATCGGCATTTCGGGAGATCAGCAAGGCGTTTGGCGTGGAGGTCGGATCACTCTCTTCAAAAACCGTGGAGAAAGAATTTGAAACCTTGTCCACACATTCCGGGATACCCGACTGCAGGAAATGGATAGAAGACTTATCCGAAGAGATGGCCGGATTTCCGAGGCATTTATCCATTCATAGCGGCGGGTTTACTTTATCCGCTGATCCCATTATTGAAATGGTTCCTGTCGAGCCGGCTCGAATGGAGGGAAGGACCATCATCCAGTGGGACAAATATGATCTGGATATTTTAGGTCTTCTCAAAGTCGATATCCTGTCGCTCGGAATGCTTTCCGCCCTGAGAAAGACTCTGGATGCCGTGGGAATGAACCTGCAGCAGATTCCCCCGGAAGACCTCTCCACCTATAAAATGATCCAGAAAGGGGATACGGTCGGAACCTTTCAGGTCGAAAGCCGGGCACAGATGTCGATGCTCGGAAGGCTTCAACCTCGAAATTTTTACGATCTGGTCATTGAAGTAGCGATCGTTCGCCCCGGCCCCATTGTGGGGCAGATGGTTCATCCCTATTTAAGACGGAGGCAGGGTCTTGAAAAAGTTGAATATGACCATCCCAAACTCAAAACGATTCTGAGTAAAACTTTAGGAATCCCTTTATTCCAGGAACAGGTGATGAAAATCGCCATTGATTTGGCCGGTTTCACACCCGGGGAGGCCGATTCTTTAAGAAGAGCAATCGGGGCCTGGAGGTCAAACGGGTCGATTGAAAAGATTGGGAAAAAGCTGAAGGAAGGACTGATCAAGAGCGGATTGTCAGAATCCTTTTGTGAACGGATTTTTCAGCAACTCAAGGGATTCGCCCAGTACGGGTTTCCAGAAAGTCACGCCGCAAGTTTTGCGCTTCTGGCTTACGCTTCCTGTTATCTGAAGTGCCATTATCCCGCTGAGTTTATCACGGCCGTGCTCAACTCCCAGCCGATGGGCTTTTATGCTTCTCATACACTTATTGACGACGCCAAACGGCATGGGGTAACCGTCTATCCGGTCGATCCCAACCAATCAGATTGGAACTGCCAGGTGGAGAATGAGGGAATTCGCCTGGGCTGGAAAACGGTGAAGGGCCTTGCCCGGAAAGAGGCGGATGAAATTCTGGCCCGGAAACCCTTTCAGAATTTAGGCGATTTTTTATCCAAAACCCGCCTTCGCCGGAATAGTTTATTCAGGCTTGCCCTGGGAGATGTTTTTAAAGAGTTTGGACTGGATCAACGACACGCGCTCTGGAAAATCCTGGCGTTTCAGCGCGAACCGGATCAACCGCAGAAAATCCTCTTTCCGGAGCACCTCTTTGAATCCGAAGAGCCGCTCCATTTTAAAAAACTGGATACCTATGAAGCCATTCGAGAAGAATATGCGGCATTCAATCTTTCAACCCGGGGGCATCCGATGGAAGGGATCCGGCAACGGATCTCCCTCCCTAAAATGACCACGTTTCAGGCAAGACGCTCTCCTCCCGATACCCGGATCACCCTCGCGGGACTCTTGTTGATCAGGCAACGGCCTTCTACGGCAAAAGGCGTGACATTTGGGACGTTAGAGGACGAGCATGGATTTCTCGATATGATTCTATGGCCGGACGTTTCTGAAAGATTCAAGGAGACTTTCTTGTACGACTGTTTTCTCATCGTCAGCGGAAAGATTCAGCGGGATGGGCAGAGCGTCAGCCTCCTGGTTCAATCGATCCGGCCGATCTGGAAAGAGTCAAAAAAGTCAGAAAACGGGTTCATGATCGAACCGTATCAATATTTTTAGCTTTGTCTTGAGAAGACGGGGAAAATTTGATAAAAGAAGTCTATGTGTGGAAGAACCTATAAAACCTATACCCAAGAAGAGCTCGCTTACCGGTATCTCAATCTCAAACCCGTCGCCTTCCCTGAAATCAAACCCAATTACAACATGGCCCCTACGCAGGAAACCTGGGTGTTGAGAGAAATCAACGGGGAAAGGGAATTTGCGTCCATGCGCTGGGGACTTGTCCCCTTCTCGGCCAAAGATATACAGAGCGCTGACCGGTACAGCCTGATTAATGCAAAATCTGAAGAGATCAGCGAAAAAAGAAGTTTCAAAACCGCTTATCAGAAAAGGCGGTGCATCATTCCGATGAGCGGATTTTTTGAATGGAAAAAAGAGGGAGCAGAAGGCAAACAACCCTACTGCATTCACCTCAAAAATGACCCCATCATGAGTCTGGCCGGAATCTGGGAGCACTGGAAATCAAAGGAAGGAAACCAGGAGACAACCTCCTACGCCATCATCACCATCGCGGCTAACGAAGTGATGAAAACCATCCATCCCCGCATGCCGGTCATTCTGGATCGTCATGATGAAGAAAAATGGCTTCATTCCGAAATTGAGGTCGACGTCAAGGAACTGCTAAAACCCTGTCCGTCCGAATGGATGGAATATTATCCAGTCACCATCGCAGTCAACTCTCCAAAAAACAATCGGCCGGAAGTACTTCAACCTGCCTCTCATTGAAAACACTCCACGTAAGGGAACACCATGTCTACCGACTCTTATTTTAACACCCTCTTTTTCAAATTTCTAAACGAGTTAAAATTAAACAACAATCGGGAGTGGTTTACGGCAAATAAAATGCGATACCTCGCGGAGGTGCGCGAACCCTGTCTCAACTTTATCCGGGACTTTAGGCCCTATTTGGAAAACATTAGCCGGCACTTTGTCGCGGATGCCCGTCCCGCAGGCGGTTCCCTTTTCCGAATCCATCGGGATACGCGCTTCTCAAAAGATAAGAGTCCCTATAAAACCATGGCCGGAATTCATTTTCGACATGAAATGGCAAAAGATGCGCATGCCCCCGGTTTCTATCTTCATCTTGAACCGGGCAATGTTTTTGCGGGAGCCGGAATCTGGCACCCTGAGAAGGAAACTCTTCAGATAATACGAGAGGCCATTGTGTCGCATCCAGGAAAATGGAAAGAGATTCTGGCCGATAAAAAATTCAAGAAGACGCATCAACTCGCCGGAGATTCTCTGGTTCGCCCGCCCGCCGGATTTGATCCAAATCACCCTTTAATAGAACATCTAAAGCGAAAAGATTTTATTTCAATTGCCGAGCTAACCGAAAAAGATGTCCGTTCGCCCGATTTTATCGAACAGTTCGCCAGACTCTGCAAAACGACGGCGCCATTGATGAAATTTCTGACTGTGACCCTCAATCTGCGTTGGTAAGATCGATGACCCGTTCAAGAAGAAGTTGGATTTTTTTCCTGAAGGCCTTAAATCGCTTTTTTGCGGTCGATGGACTCTTTCTTGCTTCGGGACTAGCTTTTGAACTCCTGCTTTCCTGTATTCCCTTTCTTTTTCTGGTTGCCTCTGCTCTTGGTTTTTTTCTCTTTAAGAAGGATCTGGAAATGGTCTGGCTACAGGAAATTCTTCACAACCTGTTGCCTTCCACCCGCCAAACATTCACGGAAGTTCTTTCAACGATTACCGACAACCGGAATTCGTTTGGCCTCGCCGGTTTTCTCTTTTTCTTTCTATTTAGCAGTTCCATGTTTGGATCTGTACGTACCGTTCTGGATCGGATCTTTGAGTTGAAGCAGGACCGCCATTTTCTGATGGATAAACTCTGGGATTTAATCGTCATGTTCATGGCGTCTATTTTATTTGTCCTCGCGATGGGAATCGAATCTCTATTATTAATCATGGAGAGAATCGGTGAACGAAGTCACATTTTCAAAACCCTTATTGCCCAGGAGTGGACGGCAACTAGTTTTTTGCTCGGGCTCGGCTTCACCATCTCATTATTTCTTATTTTGTATCGATTTTGTCCCTCTATCCGGATCGGAAATAAAGCGCTATGGATAACTTCAATAACCGGAACGATTCTATTTGAAATTTCAAAGCTTGTTTTTAACTGGTATATGACGCTTTCGACTAACTATACACTTCTCTTCGGCACTTTAAGCGGCGTTTTATTTTTTATTTTATGGATATATTACTCTTGTTTGGTATTTGTTCTTTCCGCAGTAGTGGGATGGACAATCGAGAATTCTCTGATGGATAAGGGATCATAGGTCGATTCCAGTAATCTTCGGTCCTCTCCGAAAATATAGCAGTTGCTAAACAATAATTTCATTGACATCTAAGTTTGAGTCTTTAAATGGAGAGTTAAATCTCGATCTGGCGTCCAATTTCAACGACCTGATTCCTGGGCAGGCTAAAGTATTCGCTTATTTGGGCTGAGTTTCGTTGCAAAAAAGAATAAACATTCTCTTTCCAGGCAGGAAGGGCGGACCCTGTCCCATGTAAAACGGTCTCATGTCCGATGTAGTAGGTTACATCGCTTAAATCAAGTCGGCATTCCGTTTCCGACCTCTTTAATAGTTCCGGGATATCAATCGTCTCCATAAAACCGTAATCAGCAACAATCCGCCAGAAATTTTCCCCAAGTTTTTCAATTTTTAAGCGATTTTCAGGTTTTACCCACGGCGTATGCCTCACAACAATCGCGAGGGCAACTACCTGAGAATGGAGTGCCCTGTTATGGGTAACATGCCAGATGATAATGGGCGGAGTCTGCTCTGTCAGTTTATCCATAAAGACAGCGACCCCGGGAACCCGGGGAATATGTTGGTCGGAAATGTCTTTTATAAAAGATTCCACCGGAACAGCATGGCTTCTCATTTTGTTCCCAACAGCCGATGCGCCCAAGTGCCAAGTTCTCATTAAAAAGAATACCCCGCTGGCCAAGAGCAACGGCACCCATCCTCCCTCCAGGATTTTCATCAGGTTCCCGGAAAGAAACGCCAGGTCGACAAGGCAAAATAATCCAGCCAGAAGGAGACTCACCCACAATGACCACTCCCAATTCTCCCTCATGGTGAAAAAAAGAAGAATGGTCGTCAGAAACATCGTCAGGGAAACTGCAATACCATATGCGCCGGCAAGTCGATCGGAACTCCCGAATGACGCGGTGAGTATTAGAGTGACGAGCATGAGAAGCCAGTTGATAGAACCAATGTAGATCTGACCATAGCTTTCGGAGGATGTCTGTCGAATATGGAGGCGCGGAGACCAGCCTAGTTGAATCGCCTGTCGAGTCATTGAAAAAATACCCGTGATGATTGACTGGCTGGCAACGATTGTGGCCAGAGTTGCGACGCAAATCACAGGAACAAGGAAACCCGAAGGCGATAGGCGATAAAAGATGCTATCATCGAGATTACTTCCTGACATTACCAGAGCCGTTTGGCCCGCATAATTCAGAAGAAGGGATGGTAAGACAAGACCATACCAGGCCATACGGATAGGTCGGACACCGAAATGTCCCATATCAGCATATAGCGCCTCTGCTCCAGTTACCGCAAGAAACACCCCGCCCAATACGAGGAATCCAGAATGCCCGCTTGTTAAGAGAAATTTAATGGCATGCCAGGGGTTTAATGCCGCCAAGACTCCCGGATAAATCAGGATCCCCCTGATTCCCAAAATCGCAAGAATAATAAACCACAAAACCATGATCGGCCCAAAGATCCAGCCGATTTTCGCTGTTCCTAGGAACTGGACAGCAAAAAGAACAATGAGAATGGCAAGAGAAAGTGGAAGAACGTAATGGGAGATGCCCGGATCTACGATTTTGATCCCTTCTACGGCTGATAGCACGGATATCGCAGGAGTCAGAACTCCATCTCCATATATCAGGGCCGCGCCAAACAACCCTATTGCGATCGTAAGACCCCTGCGCATCTTGTTTCCTTTAAGCAAGGCCATCAAAGCTAAAATGCCCCCTTCGCCCTGGTTATCAGCACGCATCACGAAAAGGACATATTTGACAGAGACCGTAATCAACAAAGCCCAGATGATCAGTGAAAGGAGGCTAAGCGCAACTTCAGGCGAAGGTTTCCCTCCGGCAAGATCTACCACTACCCTCAAGGTATATAGCGGGCTTGTCCCGATATCTCCAAAGACAATGCCAATTGCGGCAAGAAGAAGCGTTGGAAAATCCTTTTGATGAGTACGTGTTTTCATTTTCAGATTTTAGTAAAGTTTCCGGGTATACTTGATCACTTACAAACTCTTTCGGATTGAGTCGCAATATTTGCGTGGTTATTTTAAATCGGGTCATAGTAACACCCGTTACATCAATTAATCAATTTACTTTAAAAACAGATGCTGAGTTTCAAAGAATGCCATTTTGAGAGGAAAACCATTTTTTCCCCGCTGGTATCGGGCCCACGCCTGTTTTATCGATATCATGATAAGAGGGTTACTCCCCTATTTTACGGACACATCTAAAAAGGTTATATTAGCACAGGAGGTGTGTCATGTTAACAAGACGGAAATTCAGCAAGGAGTTTAAGCGTGAGGCGGTAGAACTGGTGAAATCCAGTTCAAAGCCGGCAAGGGATCTGGGGATAGGTGTCAATATCCTGAGCCGCTGGTGCCGGGAGATGGAAAAAGAGGGGGGAAAAGCCTTTCGGGGTCAGGGAATTCCGAGAGATGAGGAGCTAGCCACCCTGAAGCGTGAGCTGAACCAGGTTAAGAAGGAACGGGATTTTTTAAAAGAAGCGGCGGCGTTCTTCGCGAGAGGATCGAAGTAAGATTCCGGGCGATTGAGTGTTGCCGCGATAGCTATCCGATTCGATTGATGTGCCGGTGTCTGAATGTGTCTCCCAGTAGTTATTACGGCTGGAGAGACCGCCCACTAAGTAAAAGGGCCCAAGAGAATCAACGATTATTGAATCGGATCAAGGTTCTTCATGCCGAAAGTGATGGGGTCAAGGGAAGAGGGAGAATCTGGGAGGATTTGCGCTATGACGGGGAATCCTGCAGCAAGCATCGGATCGCTCGGCTCATGCAAAGATCGGGCATTCAGGGAATCCTGCAGCGGCGACGTTGGAAGAAGAAGGACTCGGGTCGACGACCTGTGGGAGTGGAGAATCACCTCGAACGTGACTTTAAGGCAGATGAACCGAATACCAAGTGGGTAACCGATATTACCTATATTCGGACTGCAGAGAGGTGGTTATACCTGTGTGTTGTACTGGATCTGCACTGTGGGATTGTCGTGGGCTGGTCGATGAGCCATCAGCAAGAGAAGCAACTGGTCCTCCAAGCTGTGTTGATGGCCTTATGGCAACGGAAAGATCGGCAACCGGTTATTCTGCATTCTGATCGCGGGGGCCAGTTTATCAGCGATGAATACCAGGGCTTTCTCTCAGGTCACAACCTGGTCTGCAGCATGAGTACAGTAGGCAGTTGTGCTGACAATGCGGCAATGGAAGGATTCTTCGGGATGTTAAAACGCGAACGGGTAAACCGACGACAGTATCGGACTCGTAACGAAGCCAGAGCGGATATATTTGACTATATCGAGTGCTTTCACAATCCGAGGCGAAGAAGGAAGCTTGAAGAAGTTAAACAGAATAATTTACTCTTAACTCAACTGTTCGTGAAAACAGGGTAGAACCCGTGAGAGATAAATAGCTAAAAAAGAGGTCATATTTCTGCTATAAAAGTTCTCAGTATACATCTGGGTAAAAGAACGTGCACACAATGGACATTAAAATGAGTTTTCCCAAGTTGAGAACATGGGTTATATTGAGCGTAATTCTATGTGCCTGTGTTCACACTTATCATTTGAAAGACGATTACGATCTGCGTGCAAAAATAAGAACAGCAGAAGAATTCAATGATGCCGAAGGTTCTAGGAACGCGTACGGAATGGCCCTCGAAAAAGCCCGTCAGTATAACGCCGATCCTCAAGAACTAGCGACTTTGAATTATGAATATGGACGTGCTTCCGGCATTGTGTGCAATTTTGTGGAGGCAGAGAATCATCTATTGGAGGCGATGAAACTTGATGAACAATCATCTGGACCCGTTCATATGGATCTAGTTGAACTGGCCAGGCTAAACTATGATCAAAAGAAGTATTCTCAAGCCATTCCGTATTTCGAACGCGCCATTCTCGTCCTCCAACAAATGAATGGACCTAAACTAGCACCAATAGGTCTTGCCGATATCCTCGATGAATATTCCCATGCCCTAATTGAAATCGGAAAGTCCGAGGAGTCCAGAAATGTGCATGAGCGGGCAGAAAGGTTAAGAAGAGATAATCCCATGGGTGAATCCATTACTGACAGAACACCATACGGAACCAAATGCGATAAACACTAGAGCCATTTTGAAATTATTTCTAATTCTCCTACTTTTACTATTAGGATCTCCTTTATTTTCTGGATGTGTGCACCTGCCTCCTCCAGCCATGGCACCTCCGATTTCTCCTGTACTCAATTCTTCGGAACGATTCAAATTCAAAGGTTATTCCATATTACCTCCGCCTGGAGGCGATTGGGGATACAGAGCAATGGAACCTTGGGACATTGTCTTTTTCAAAAGATTGGAGTCTAAATTGCACACATTTACCGCTAATGCCGTAGCTACTCCATATATCATTAAATTTGAAAAACCTGAAGATTTCTTGGAATATGTGAAAAGCATAAAAAAACGAGATACAGTTTCCGACCGCTTCAAAGTGTTGGAACAGGAGGCCCACATAGATCCAACATTTGGCCGTTATTGCGTACGCTTATTCCTAAAATCTGAAGATCACGCAGCGCCGAATGTAGATGCGCCCATATTAATATTGGAGATTCATGATCTTACCTGTGTTCATCCAGATACTCCAGACTGGGTTATTTCGGTAGGCTACTCTGAAAGATATGAACCAGGGAGAGGCAATGCGGAATTGAATCAAGTGGGCGAGCAATTTTTGAAAAGTCTTCAATTCATGCCAATTGAATGAAAGTGTATGTAAGATGCAACAAACAACTCTTACTTCCAGTAAGTCACACCTAATTGCCCACCTGTTTGATAGCGGACTTTAAACGGCAATCCTCACCTGTTTGTTATTATTACAACAGAGATTGACCTTAAACCACCTATCGTATAGATTCTAATCTGAGGCAAAAAATAATACCTGTCATGGTAATACCATAATAACTAGCCATTTAAAACATTTGAAACGAATAGTCATTATATTTGCCGTCATCTCAATTGCCGGAATCCTCGTCTGGGCAAATTGGCCTATTTCTCCACTTCCGGATGGCAGTGTATCTAACTATCTTATAATTACAAAATCAACTCGATCTCTTGAGCTCTATAAAGACCATACGCTCCTGCGCTCATACCACGTTTCTATAGGTCGTCACTCAGTGGGTCCGAAACAAAAAGAGGGTGACGGACGTACACCGGAAGGGACATATACAATTGATTACCACAAGCAGGCCAGTTCCTTTCACAAAGCTCTTCATATTTCCTATCCCTCGAATTCTGAAACAGCGCAGGCATTGGCAAGGGGTGATAAACCCGGTGGACTGATTATGATTCACGGCATGAGAAACGGGCTTGGCTTTCTCGGACGATTACACACTTTCTTGGATTGGACCGATGGGTGTATCGCTGTCACAAATCATGAGATAGAAGAGATTTGGCGAGTGGTTCCTGATGGCACTCCGGTTAATATTCGACCATGATATGGTGACAAGAATTCTTCTACGGAAGGATCTCTTGTTTAATCCTTCCAGTTATCCTCAGGTTCTCAGTTCGCCATTCCATCCAACCTTATTAATGGCAATCCTTACCATTGATTCTCTGCAATTGCAATTTTGCCATAACGCAGTATAATGCAATAAAACTTTTTCCGAAACTTCTCTTATCGATAATAAAACCGGTCGAATCTTTGTTTATCTATTAAATTGACATTAAGCACTTATGAATAAAAAACCCAGAAGTTGGTGGATTGCAGGTTTGCTAAGCCTTATTATTCCGGGATTAGGACAGATTTATAATGGACAGGCTCGAAAGGGACTTATTTTCTTTATCATTGCCGATATTGTTTTTGCTTGGTCCTATGTTGCTCCATGACAGCAAGAATGTCGTCATTATTATTCCCGCTCTTTATCTAGTATCCTTGGCTTACCGCATCATAGTGATTTGGGATTCGATCAGGACCGCACGAATAACGAGCCCTGAATTTTTATTAAAAAAATATAATAAAATACCTATATATATTGGTTTAATGTCCTTTGTATTTATCATTTACATTGGGCTTACTGCTTTTATCAAAAATAATTATTTGCAGGCATACCGAATACCTGCAGCCAGCATGGAGCCAACACTGATTATCGGTGACAAAATTCTCGTAGACAGACATTCTTCTGGACGAATCCCTAATCGAGGAGACCTGATTGTTTTCGAATACCCCAGAGCTACCAACGTAGATTTAATTAAACGTGTAGTGGCAATCGGGGGTGATACTGTGGAAGTTCGTAATAAGTTCCTTTTAATGAATGGCCAAGAGGTAACTGAACCTAATGTTGTTCACAGGGACCCGAATGTAATTCCTGAACGTGACAATTTCGGCCCCGTAAAGGTTCCTGACGTAAAATCTTTGTCATGGGCGATAACCGGGATAAGAGTCTTGACAGTAGATTCTGGGGTTTCCTTGATAAGTCAAAAATAAAAGGTACAGTCATGGGCATCTATCTGCCACTGAATCGTTTAGGTCCTGTGTATTAGAATAAAAACCTGGTTATTCATTCCCGCGCGGTTGAAATAATCAAGCGCGGGATTTTCTTATGGTGTAGGAGCATCCCTTTGATGTTCTTCTATTTGATCCTTCCAGTAGTTCAGCATTGATCGAAAATAAAACACTTCGTAGATTCCATCCCGTATTCCGCACACAACGTCGTTTTTTATCAGTTATTTGCATTTTTAACAAGAAGCATCTCAAATGTCTACTGCGGCCTTTCTCATTGATCTCTAAATCGAAATTGACTAGTTGGTTAGAAAATTCCATAATCGCATCAAATCTTATGAGGACATCTTTTTTAAAATCTGTTTTCCTGTTTCTTTTGACTGATATCTTCCTCTTGTGTCTCTATGACACCGTACTATTCGGTGCGGATACAAAAGGATCTGTGACTGGTACTGTTCGATATTTTGGAATAGCCCCTCTCCCTGATTCTGAAACCGTTAAGGCCGATCCTGAAGTGTGCGGAACGAATTATTTAGAGGAAACGTCAGTTAATTTTAGAAATAAGGGAGTCAAAAATGCCATTATTAGCCTAAAAAAGAAAACGGATGGTATGAATCCTATAGGGGATGAAAAGAGAATTTACCTAATCAGTAGAAACTGTCATTTTGAACCATATGTAACTGCAATACAGGTTGAAAACAGTTTAAATATCGAGAATAAAGATCCAATACTTCATGTTTTGAAATTTTCTAAGAAAGATCAAGTTCTATTTACTTTACCTCTGCCGGCACACGGAAATCTTGTCAGAAAAATCGACCAATTAGGTCTTATTCAAATAAAATGTGTTATTCATCCTTTTATGAAATCATATATCGCGGTCCTAGATACTCCTAATTATTTACACAGCGATTACAATGGTTCATTCCGTTTCCCAGAGCTTGATCCCGGTCAATATAGTTTAGCCATCTGGCATAAAGCATTTGGATCGATAGAAAAGGAAATTGAAGTCCCACCGGGAAAGGTCTTAAACCTGGATTTCGAATTGAATCAAAAATAGTTTTTTAAAGTCCTTCCAGAAAGCTTCATTCTAGCCTTATTCTAGAAACCTGTAGATTAGAAACGGTATTCCTCGCTTTTAGATACCCACCTATTTATAATGCTTTAGTGAAAATGGTATTATGTGTTATGGCAAAAACGAAAAAAGAACAGCGCACCATATTATTATGATTCCGGAGTATTTTTCGATTAAAAAAGATTAAAAATATTTTTATATGGATTGGCCAGTTCTCAAAGTCAGAGATGTTCGGGGTGGACATCCTTCTCAGCGGCGTAAACTGCATACCTGTTTCTCTGTTTTTTGGCTCTATACATCGCCATATCAGCACGGCTAATTAGGATGCCAGCAGCTTCACCATGCTCTGGAAAGAATGCAATCCCAAGACTGGCAGTCACATTTAGAGAGCGACCTTCCACTGTGAAGGGTTGTTGCAGAGTATTCAGGATTTTCTGCGAGACCCGAATCGTACCCTCCTGATCAGTATTTGGTAACAATATTCCGAACTCGTCGCCGCCCAGACGCGCCAAAGTATCGGACTCCCGTAATGCGACACGAATTCTCGGCCCTATCTGTTTCAAAATCTCATCTCCACAAAGATGTCCATGTGAATCGTTAATTTCTTTGAAAAAATCTAGATCTAAAATTCCAAACGCACCTGTCCGATTCTCGCGTTGACCAGCCTGGATTGCTTGGTGCAGGCGATCAAAGAGCAGGATTCGGTTAGGAATACCGGTCAGCGGATCACGCATTGCTTGAATTTCCAGTTCGGAAGCATGGCGTTCAACTTGTTCATACAGGCGGGTCTGTTGAATAGCCACTGCCAAAAGGTCAGCCATCTCACGGGCGATTTCCACGTCTTCGAATGTAAAACTGTTTGGATGCTCCGATCCCAAATTAAGTGTTCCAATTAATCGGCTCTGGCATATTAAGGGAACATTCAGGTAGGCGCGCACCCCATCAGCTTTCAGAAGTTCAATTGCCGGTGTCGGCTGTATCAGGGAGTGGATGTCCTCAACACTATGAAAGTTGCCTTGCGTAAGCTGTCGAATATCCAGGAAATCAAAAGCTTCCAGTGGAAGACTTGCTCCCACTTTTACCCGACTGGTGCTTTGGCTATCCATAGCAAGAACGGTGGCTTCGTGGATTTTAAGGTCGAACAAGACTACACTTGCTCGATAATAGGGAATGAGCTGCTTCATTCGATCGATTGCCACCTGTGCAACCCCTTCTGATGACTGCACCGATAGAATGGCCCGATCAATCTCATGAAGTATTTTCAGTCGATCTGAGTAGCGGCGAAGAGACTGTTCAACTCCCTTTCGTTCGGAAATATCTCGAATTACGGCAGTGAAAGTGGTTCGTCCCCCTTGATTGAGTTTGGATATTGCAGCTTCAGCTGGAAACTCGGATCCGTCCTTCCGTCGACCGAATACCTCTTTCCTCTCGCCCATACGTCGGACTTTTACGGGACTGGCTGAAAAATCCTGGAGGTGCTGGCGATGAACTTCGGTGAAGCGTAAAGGGAGGAGCTGGCTAAGCGGGCGGCCCAGAATTTCTTGAGGGGAATAACCGAAGATTTGTTCAGCAATCTGATCAAACTGTATTATTTTCTGGGATTCATCTACAGAAATGAGGGCCGCCTCAGCGATATTCAACGCTCCAACCAAACGCCGTTCCGATGAACGCAACGCCTCATCCGTTCGTTCACGATCCCTAAGGGCCGCCGACAGCACGAGTCCTGTTATACAAATGATACTGATAAACGATTGTAAAAGCATAAGCGATTCATTGAATTTTTCCCTCACAAAAGGACCAGATCCCATGTTGGTGCCCCAGATGGAAAGGCCGGTAAGGAATAGCGTCAGTACAACCACGCCGCCTGAGCCAAACCGTAGTGCGACCCAAACCATGAACGGGATGAAAAGAAAGGCCACCGGCAGATGACTAATGCCGATGTAAGAGTTGCCGCTGAAGATGACAGATCCAGATATAAGCAATAATGTAAGGATTAGTGCTGCTTCAGCAATCCGCCGGGATGCCCAGCGGTTCTGAGGACAGCGGCTCAACACCAGCAAGAAAGGTGTGATGGTCATGATTCCGACAAAATCGCCAAGCCACCATGTCCACCACGAGCTGGAATAGTTCTCCCATTCGCTAAATCCTGAAACCGCCATACTCGTCGTGCCGATCGAGGATGCTACCAGACAGGAAACCATCTCGATACCCACAAACTGGAAGATTGATGAAACAGAATCAATGGGATTGCGGGTACCGGTCAGCCGATGGATCAAAAACGCGCCAATCAGCGCCTGCGCCGCAGAGCCTGCAGCAATAACCCCGGAGATCGCTATGGAAAGGTGGCTAACCGATGCATGACTGGCGAAAAACCAGTTGTTGACCACGAATGAGCCGAGCCAGATCCCTGGCCAAACGCGGCTTCCCAATAGCAGGACTGCAGCCAGAGAGATTCCCGAGGGCGGCCAAACGGCCGTTATATTTCCGGGTGGGATGGCCATTAAGAAGCCGATCTTTCCAGTCACAGTATATAGAGTGGCGATCCCAACAATTTCTACTAACCGTTTCATCGAATTTGAGGATGAGGTGGTCATCGGAAACGCCTTTAGAATGAAATGGAGAATTGGGGATAAGCTTTGATGCACTGATATCGATGCATTATTGGCCTTAACCCCGCTTAGATGCAGGCGGGCTCATCAATCATCCGTACGAATGGATGAAATTGAAATGACAACTGGAACAGCACTTATAAGAGTTCAATTACTGTTCGGCCGTTTAAAACATAATCAAGGTATATTTTAGAAAGAATATTACAAACCTTACGATACAGTCAAGAAAACCAAGATGAGGTTAGATATACCCCCGGGAACCATTTCAAGTAACGGCTGGTTCCAGATCCAGATCTCTGGGGGAAACAAGTTACTCTGCCGAAAAATGGGTCCAGAAACGGGACTCGGAGCTCTTAAACTCTTCCAGAAATCGACGGGGTTCCCCTTCTTCATTTTATATAAGACTATAAACGGCAATCCTCGCCATTTTCTAAAATAAGCACTTGACATATAGTAACCTATGCGTTACCTTAAGTTATGCCAAAGAGAAAGGTCCTCGAATTCTTAGAAGGAAATATATCTCCCTTTGGTAAATGGTTTGCCAAAATTGATAGTCAAGCTGCCGCTAAGGTAAGTACGGCGTTATATAGATTGGAGCAGGGCCACTCGTCGAATATAAAATCGGTAGGCGGAGGAGTCTTTGAATACAAAATAGACTTTGGACCAGGTTATCGGATTTATTTTGGGCGAGAAGGTGATCAGATCGTAATCCTTCTCGCCGGTGGTTCAAAGAAAAGTCAAAATAATGATATCAAAATCGCTCAGGAGAGATGGATTAAATATAAATTGAGAAGAAAGGCATAGGGGAACAATTATGGCATTAACCAGAACTTTTCGAAAAACGATCATGGAACGCGCTTCAAACGATTCCAAGTTTCGTCAACACTTGCTTTCTGAAGCCATTACCGAGTTTTTGATTGGAGACCTTGCAGCTGGAAAAGCGATGCTCCGGGATTACATTAATGCCACCATTACGTTCGAAGGTCTTGCGAAGGAATTAAAAAAATCGAGCAAAAGCATTCATAGGATGCTTGGACCTGGCGGAAATCCCCGGGCAGACAGTATTTTTGGAATTATTAAAGTCCTACAAATCTATGAGAAGGTTAATCTTCTTGTGAAAGCTAACAAAATCGCTGCCTAATTAAATAAAATCAATGTGTTGAAAAACTGACCCCAAAGACCGGTTTTGTTGTTATCTTTCATGCAGCGTGTCCATCCACCGAATCGCTTCTGAATCGCTCACTTTCCCCAGATAGATCCATTTTTAAAATGAAAGTGATAGATAAAATCACAATTTCTTCTGATTGGCCGGTAACACTGTCTTCTCCGGCCGGAAGGACTTCAACCTATTTCCAGCCGCCTCCCAGGGCCTTGAACAGATCGACTGTCGCGGCAAGCTGTGCACGCTGGGCCTCAATCCGGCTCAGCTCCGCATCCAAGAGACCCCGTTCCGCATCCAGAACATCCAGTTGGCTGGCCACCCCGTTATCATAACGGATCTTGGCAAGGTTTAGCGCACTCTCAAGTGCTTTTGCTCTCTTGAATTCCGCCTCCAGCGTCTCTCTGGATTTGCGCTGGGCAACCAATGCATTCAGCGTATCTCGAAAAGCATTTTGGATCGCCGATTGATAGGCCGCCAGCATTTCCCGCTGACGCGCTTTTGCTGCTTCGACATTCGACCCGGTGCGGCCGGCGTCAAAGATTTTCTGACTGACCGAAGAGGAGACCTGCCAGACCGCGGCAGGCGCGGAAAATAAATCTGTCAGATTGGGACTCTCTCCTCCCAGAAAACCGGTCAATGAAATCGAAGGAAAGTAGGCCGCCTTGGCCTGTCCAATCCGCGCATTGGCTGCTACAAGTTGCTGTTCCGCCTGCCGGATATCCGGACGAAACTCCAGCAGATCGGAAGGGAGTCCCGCGGGTACCGGAGGAGGTACGGTTAAGGCTTCTAGCGCGGAACCCCGTTCAACCGGTAAATTGACGATCTCTCGAGGCGTGCGGCCAAGGAGTACCGAGAGGGCGGTTTCCTGCTGGCCCAACTGGTTTTCAAGCGTCGGCAAAAGTGCCTCGGCTGCTGCAGTTTCCGCTTCCACCTGCCTGAGTTCAAGCTCAGAAGCAAGACCTGCCTCATATCTCAAGCGCTGCAAATTCAGGGAAACAAGACGGCTGGACAGCGTCGTTCGTGTCACCGCGACTTTTGCATCAAGCGCACGAAGATTAAAATAGCCGCGCGCGACCTCCGATATGAGCGCCAGCTTGACCGATTCACGGTTAAATTCCGTCGCGAGGAGATTGGCTCGCGCGGCTTCACTCGCACGCCGGTATTTCCCCCAAAGGTCAATCTCAAACGAAGTATTCAAGGTCGCTCGAATATTGTCATAAACCGGGTCGGTTCCCTGCGGTATCCCCAGTACACTCGACTGGCTCCCCCGGTTTCTCGACCGGATTCCGCTGACAGAGAAGTCGGGTAACTGGTCCGCCCGAGTCAATCCCAGGGTGCCGCGCGCTTCGTCCACTCTGGCAATGGCCAGTGCGAGATCCAAATTGTGCAAAAGTGAGTCTTCGACTATTTTCTCAAGACCAGGATCATGGTAAACTTTCCACCATTCCGCGGAGAGAGAATGGTTCGTCGTCTGTCCCGGCCACACCTCCGGAGTATCGATTTTTGGCCGGACATAGTCCGGCCCCAGGCCCATGCATCCGGAAAGAAGAAACGTCATGATCGTGATTTTAATGACTCGATTGAGTTTCATGACCCCCTCTCTTTCCGCTTGTGCTGTTCGATTTCATCTCTCATTTGGGAAGTTGACCGCTTTTCGGTCAGGTGACGGTCGGTCATGAGTTTAAAAAACATCGGGACAAAGAATATCGCAAGGAAGGTTGCGGCCAACATTCCCCCCATCACACCTGTTCCTACGGAAATTCGCGCACCGGCCCCGGCACCTGTTGAAAAGGCTAACGGCGACACCCCTAGAATAAAGGCTAACGAGGTCATCAAAATCGGTCGGAAACGGAGCCGGGAGGCTTCCAGTGCCGCAGCAGAGGGAGAAAGTCCCTCCTGATTTTTAAGAAGCGCGTATTCGACGATCAGAATCGCATTCTTGGCGGCCAGACCGAGAAGGGTCACCAATCCAATCTGGAAATAGACATCGTTTGTTAAGCCCCTGATCCAAACTGCAGAGAGGGCCCCAAAAGTACCAAACGGGAGCGCCATCAAAACCGAAAACGGCAATGACCATCTTTCATATTGGGCGGCCAGAATCAAAAAAACCATCACGACCGCCAGACCCAATGCAAACGCGGAAGTCCCTGTCGCTTTCTTTTCCTGAAACGAGGCTCCCCCCCAGTCATAGCTGAAATCCTTGGGAAGAACCTCTTTCGCAATCTTTTCGACCTCCTGAATCGCCTGTCCGGAAGAAACACCCCGCGCGCCTTGACCCATCAGTTTGACTGAAGGGAGATTATTAAATCGATCGAGAGAATCGGGTCCGGATGTGTAGGAGACTTTTGCCAATGCTCGGACCGGAATCATCTCCCCTTTATCGGACCTTACATAAAGATCTCCTATCGAATCCGGACGGTTTCGGAATGAAGGTTCCGCAGACATCAGCACTTCCCAGGTTCGGCCAAAGCGGTTAAAATCGTTGACATAATATGAACCGAGCGTGGCAGAGAGGGTATCAAAAAATTCGTTGATCGGAACGCCCAATGCCTTGGTCTTCTCACGGTCCACATCGATAAATAACTGCGGGACATTCGATCGCCAGAGAGTCTGGACGCCTCCGAGTCTCGGATCCTTGTTGGCTGCCGCCAGAAACTGATCCTTCACCTGGGCCAGTCGCCCTGCGCCCCCTTCGCCCCGATTTTGAATGTAGAATTCAAATCCGCCGGCATTTCCCAAGCCAAATATCGGCGGCGGGGCAAATGCAATGACCAATCCCTCTTTGATGTAGGCTGTTTTCATAAAATAATCACCAATGAGCTGGTGCGTGTTTGTTTTTCGTTCGTCCCAGTGTTTTTGCGGTACAAAGATAGTCGCCGCGTTGTTTCGATAACCACCACCGATGAAATCAAGCCCGGTAAAGGCGACTGCAAACTCGTTATCAGGATTGGATTGAATCGCTTTGACCACTTCTCCGACCACTTTATCGGTACGCTGTAACGTCGCTCCGTCTGGTAAAAATACCACGCCAATATAATAGCCCTGATCTTCATCCGGCACGAGACTGCCCGGTGTGATCTTCCAGAGCCCCACTGCAACCACCACCATGACGGCAAAGAGAGAAACTCCGATAACGCCATGGCGAATGATCCATGCGACGCCATCGCTGTAATGACCGGTCACACGGTGAAACCAGTTGTTAAACCAGGTAAAAAAACGGCCCGGCGTTTTATGTTCTCTCTTCAGAATCAGCGCAGTCAATGCGGGGGTGAGCGTCAATGCAACAATCCCGGAAAGGACGACCGCTATGGAGATGGTCACCGCAAACTGACGGTAGAGTTCTCCGGTCAATCCCCCCAGAAAAGCAATCGGGATAAATACCGCACAGAGCGTCAGAACAATGGCAACAATCGGGCCCGAGACTTCACCCATCGCCTTCAGCGCAGCTTCTCGAGCCGGCAGATGCTCTTCATGCATAATTCTTTCTACATTCTCGAGCACGACAATGGCATCATCCACGACGATACCGATGGCCAGGACCATGCCAAAAAGGGTTAACGTATTGATCGAGTAACCCAAAAGGAAAAGTCCGGCAAAGGTACCAATCAACGAAACCGGAACCGCGGCAAACGGGATTAACGTCGCCCGCCAGTTTTGAAGAAATAGAAATACAACCCCAAAAACCAGAATCATCGCCTCGGCCAAAGTCTTGACCACTTCACGTATGGAAACCTTGACGAACCGTGTCGTGTCATAAGGAATGGAAAAGGCCAGACCGGGCGGAAACCGGCCGGAGATTTCCGTCATCGTCTTTCCGACTTCAGCGGCCACATTTAACGCATTGGCTCCGGGCTGAAGAAAGATTCCGATCAGCGTCGCTTCTTTACCATTGACTCTGCCGATAAAATTGTAATCTTTTGAGGCGAGTTCGACCCGGGCGACATCTTTCAGTCGAAGCGCTGACCCGTCCGGGTTCGAACGGATCAAAATATTCTCGAATTCCTTTACATCAGAAAGCCTCCCGCGCGTGGTCACGGAGTAAACCAGTTCCTGAGGACCTCCCGTAGGCGATTCCCCTACCTTGCCCGCTGCAAACTGGGCATTTTGTTCATTTAAAACCCTGAGGAGGTCGCCCGTGGTCAGTTTCAATTGGGCCATCCGGTCTGGCCTCAGCCAGATCCGCATCGCATAATCCTTTGCTCCAAAAATTTGAACATTGGTTGTCCCTGGAATCCTTTTGATCGTATCCAGCACATTGAGCGTCACATAATTGCTTGTATAAAGGCCGTCAAACGTTCCGTCGGGTGAATAAAAGGCCAACACCTGCAAAAAAGCCGATGAGTTCTTTTCAACAGTCACCCCTTGCCGCCGGACTTCTTGAGGCAATCGCGACTCGACCTGTTTGACACGATTATTGACATTGATCGTTGCCTGGTCAATTTTGGTGCCAATGTCGAAGGTCACATTGATCGTAACGATGCCGTCCGAGGTCGAATTCGAACTCATATAGAGCATGTTTTCAACGCCGTTAATCTGAGTTTCAATCGGAGCGGCTACGGTCTGTTCGAGGACTTCTGCGGACGCGCCCGGATAAACAGCCCGAACAGTAACGATTGGAGGAGCAATCTCCGGATATTGTGCAACCGGGAGTGTTCGAATCGCGGACAAGCCTGCCAAAACCAAAAAAATCGAGAGAACGACCGCAAAAATCGGGCGATCAATGAAAAATCGGGAGAGCATGCGTCAAGTCCTTTCTTATTTTTTTTCAGAAACAGGGGAACCGGCGCCCGCCGTCGCGGGAACTGGGATTGCGGATGCCTCGGTGGTCTTTACCGGCGATCCCGGAGGGGCTTTAAAAAGTCCATCGACAATGACCTTGTCCCCTGGATTGAGTCCGCCCGTGATAACCCATTCCTCTCCTGTCCAGTCTCCGACCTGGACCGGACGGGGTTCCACAATCCCTTTTTCATTCACAGTCATCACCATTTTGGTATTAGGTCCTTCTATCACAGAGCGCTGTGGAATAGCGATGGCCCCTGGACGAACCCCGCCGGAAAGTTTCACCCGCGCAAACTGACCGGGACGAAGAATGTGCTTCGGATTCGAGACCACAGCACGGGCCTCGATGGTGCCAGTACTGGGATTGACCCGCACATCGGTAAAGTCCACTTTTCCGGAGCCGGAGTATTCGCTTCCATCAGCCAATTTCAAGGTCACGTCGAATTTTCCGCCTTTGGGAAGTTTAAGACGTCCTTCGGACACAGCACGGGTAAATTTCAGGTGCTCGGCCTCCGTAAAACTAAAAATAACGTTGATGGGATTGATCTGCGAGATCGTCGTCAGAAGCGTCTGCTGGGCTTCAACGAGGCTCCCTTCCGATTTGAGCGCTCGACTGGTAATGCCTGAAATAGGGGCTTCGACATGGGTGTAAGAGAGATTGAGCTTCGCCTCGGTCACCGCCGCTTCTGCGGACTTCAAATTCGCTGAGGCGATCTGTTCGGATGAAATGGCATCGTCATAATCTTTCTGACTGACCGCCTTGGCTTCCCAAAGCGGCTTCAGCCGGCCTGCGTTGCGGGACGCCTGGAAAAGAGTGGCCTGAGAACTGGCCAGATCAGCATCCGCTTTGGCCAAAGCCGCTGCGAAGGGTGCAGAATCAATTTCAAACAACTTCTGACCCGCCTGAACCGTCGAACCCTCTCTGTAGTTCCAATGCTCCAGGATGCCGGAAACCCGCGGCCGTACCTCGACCTCCCTCACACCAGCAATTTGCCCTACGTATTCAAATGTGGCTGGAAGATCGCGTGCAGAAAGTGTGACAATCGCAACTTCCGGAAGTTGCGGTGGAGCCGCGGAACGGGCTTGCTGGCTACATCCCAGAGTCCCCAATATCATCATTCCCAAGAAAATCCTGACTCCGTTGAGCTTCATCCGCTTCTCCTCTGTTTTAGATTTTCAAAAAATGTGGTTTCGATCCTATTACCATATCTTTAAATGGATTATTTTAATTTCGTTAACACATTGTTGAGCATTTTGGCATCCATTGTTGAGAGGTGTTTTAACAATCTCTGTTGCACCTCTCTCAGCTTTTCTACCCCCAGAGCGTGTCGTTCGCGTCCGAGTTCAGTAAGTGCCGCTTTCACCCCTCGACGATCGGAGGGATCCTCTTCACGTTTCACAAGGCCATCGGCTTCGAGCCGGTCTACCAGCTGGGTAATGTTTGATCTGACACAAGTTAATCGAGATGCCAGGTCGCTTAAGGTCAGGGCTTCACCTTCATCTACAAGTTTCGAGAGGGCTCCCATTTTTGCAAGCGACAATGCCACCTCTTCCAAAGCTGTTTCGAGATGCGATTCAAGGGCATGTCCAATTTGGACGAGAAGAAAAATGACGTTATTTTCAGTACAGGATGAACTGCTCATCTGTTTACCGGAATCTAATTCATTCATAGATGAACTATACAGGTGTGATGTTTCCTTGTCAATTTTTTTATTGACGACTAGGCAATTGACACAATCTTTAATTGAAAAAGGGAGAGGAAATCAAAAATGATAAGAGATTTCGGTATAACTTGCGGTATTTTTGCTCAAACTCCCAAAAAACGAGTCATCCGGACCTCGATAAATATCTGCGGCAACGACTATTTTCCATTGGTCGGTGATGGCATAGGTCGCCTTTGGGCGTATAAGGGTGTCATGGCGTGTCCAGGTTCCAATTCCGGCGAGTTCCGCTTCAAGCGTTTCATTAAACCATTTGTTGCTTACCCTTATCGAAGCACCTTCCGAAATTCGGTCCAGCTGGTTGTTGAAGAGCGCTTCCTCCGTGGCGACGGAGCGGGCAATGGGATCTGCTATACCTCCGGGATCTTGATAATCTAAGACCTCTCTAAAAATAAACTGGAGGTTAATATTGAGGTAGTCCAGGAATGTCCGCTCTCCTCCGAGGACGAAAAAAAGAAAGGGACTTTTTATAAACGGATTCGAACTGTCGGAATTTTCAGTAAGCGTATAGGCGGCCTCCCCTCTCAATCCGAATCTTTCGACTGCCGCCGCGCCATCGATACCGAAGGTCTGGATTCGGTGGTGGCTCAGGAGAATGTTCAATGGCGGGGGTTGAATGGAAAGGACGGACAAGGAATCAAGAGAAAGATCGGGATCAAGATCGAACCCATCATAGTAGGATATGGAACCATCCCAGTTTCTCCCGGTTGATTCCACTTTCACACCCCATTGCCCAACGGCATTGTCAGGCTCTTGTTCGCGAAAGGTCAACTGTGCAGAAGATTGGGGTAAGGGAAGGTGATTGGGCTTAAAGAAGGGGATCCAGTAACCTTGAACATAGTAAGCTCCAATATTCGTCGAGCCCTTTAATCCAATTGAACCGAATCGTTGGTCATTTTCGTCCGGAAATAAAAGTGTGTAATCCCGGGGACTTAAATGATCCGTCGGATTGACCTGATCCGCTCTTCCCCAGACAATGATCTGTTTTCCAATCCGGAAATCAAACGGGCCGGCGGCCAAATCAATATAGCCTTCCCGAAGCATACTCATCGTTTCGTTTCCCTGGAATAAATCGGAGTTAATGATCCACCCTTCGAAATGGCCCTTTGCAAGGGAACCGATGGCAGGGGCGGTTTTGATCCAGAGTGAAGCGGTCTTCAGATCCTCCCGGTCATCAAGACTTCTTGAGCCGGTCCAATAACCTCCCTGGGCCGAGCCGGTAACGGGAAAGGGGGGTACTTCTTCACCCCTTGCCTGGAAGGAATACAAAATAAATAGAATTAAAGGAACCCAACGGAACCATCTCCTAGTCCTCTTTTTCAAGATACCGGATGGTAAAGAACTCATCTTTAATTCCCTGGTTGCTTTTAAAATTCTCTAAGTGAATGATTGAACGATGGCCGCTGTCGAGATTGAGAGCTTCCATTTTCATGGCCTGCCATTTTCCTTTCGCCTGATCGACCAGCTCGACCTCGCCGAATTGAAAAGATTTGTAGGGTTGACCCGAAGGGTCCCAGGTTTCACCTTTGATCATCACGAAATTATCTTTTCGTATCCAGCTGAGTCGTTTTGAATAGCCATTTGTCGACCGAACCAGATCATTCTTGGGCAAGGATTCAATGAGATAACAGGCCTGGTGATCGATTTCTTCTTCCTTAAGAATCTGATGATGCCAGTCGCTCACTTTATAACCGATCACATCTCCGTAGGAGAAGTCCGTTCCCATAAAGCTCTCTTTCTTGTTGGATGAAACGAGCCTGCGTACCTTCCTGAGAGCCGGAAGATAGACCCAGATTTCATCCTCCTGATCAGCATGTTCGATGATGAGGGTCGAGGTCCCTTTGACATCGGAAGGCGAATTAAACCGGGTCATTCGCATATTGTCAATTCCGTTGGATTGTAATTTTGTCGTTCCAAAAGTCTTTCGAATCCGTTCCTGTCCCCCTTTGTTGACTAAAGTGAAGGTCGCATTCGAAACCGAATCCTGGACTTTGGCGATTTTGAAGTTTTTTTCCATGATTTCCTCACCCGACAATTCAGCCGCAGTTGCCTGGGGAATCAAAAGGAAATAAAATCCGGCCGCAAGGAGAATCGCCACGGTAATTTCTTTGGACCGGATTGCACGGGCGCGTTTCTGATTAAAAATGAAATCCGGCTTCAAAGTATAGACCAGGGCAGGCAATATGGTGAGCGCCGCAAAAGAGCTGAAAAACATGGCCGCCGCGGTCAGCATGCCAAACCAGAGATGAATATAAAATCCAAATGAAAAAAGGAGCACGCCATATCCAATTGAAACGGCCGTCGCGACGTAAAGGACTCCTTTTCCGGCCGTGGTCAGCGCTATTTGAAAGGCCCGATCGATGTCTCCTCCCCGTTCAATCTCTTCTCTTAACCGGTAAATCAGATAAATTGCGTAATCGGTGCCGATCCCAACCGTCATGGCCAGAATCACCGACGTCCCGATATTCAATCGAATGCCACCATAACCCATGATCGCGAAATTACCCACCGCAGCTAACAGGAGGGGAACCAATACAAAAAAGCCGGCAAAGAATGAGCGAAAAACCAGAGACGAGATTAGATAGATGACACCACCAATTTGCAATACATTAAGAATTTTTCCCTGAACGATGACCTCATTCATGGCGGCACCCGAGGGGGCTCCGCCTCCAACACTGACTCGTACCCGTCCGTTTTGTCTAAACGCCGTCGACATAAAAGGATTGAGTTTACTGACAAGTTTTTGGAGATAAACGCTGTTATCGGTCTTCAAGAAACCCTTTATTTCGGCATTCTGGTATCCATTGTCGACATAACTGTCAAAATCAAGGGGATCGCCCGACATGGAATAAAGGAGAAGATACTGGGAAATGAGTTCCTGGCTATCAGGTATGACGGCAAATTTCGGATCATCTCCGTTCATCGCCTGGTTCATCCGCTTGATGAAGTCAGCCAGCGATATCGTCTTCCCGACATACGGCTGTTGATTGAGGAATTGTTCTGTGTCGTCCATGGCTTTGAGAATTTTGGGGTTCTTGATCGCATCTTCCTCTCCTCCTTCTACCAGGATGTGAAAATCAGCCGTTCCTCCCAGTTGTTCATTAAGTCGGGCATCTTCTTTTTGAAAATCGAGATTTTTGGAAAAATATTGCTTGTTGGCATTTTCAATGGTCACCCGAAACATTCCAACAAGGCCAACAACCAGGAACATTCCGGCAAACAGGTATATTTTCCATCTCGACGGTGATGTAATCCATTGGGCAAACGACGCTGTTACGCGATCCCAAATTCTCTCTTCTCTTTCCCGGATTTCTTCCCTTTCTTTTGGAGGCGGAAGCAGAGAACGAAGCGAAGGAATAAAAGTCATTTCAAGAATCAACGCGCATAAAATACCGAGTCCGGTAAAAATCCCAAATGTCTTGATGACTGTCATTTTAAATACGATCAGCGAGAAGAAACCGAGAACAGCGACCATTCCGGCAGTCAGCATCACATATCCGATGCGCAACATCGATTCGGATATTGCCTTTTGACTTGCCTCTTCCGGTGTCAGGAGCGTGGTCTGACGTAGTCGATGGTATTCTTCGTAATATCGCTTGAGGATCTGAACGGCATGTCCTGCAGCCACCGCCAAAATGAGAATGGGCGTACTTGCATTAAAGGCGTCCATCGGGACACCTGAAAGCCCCATAATTCCCACCCCCCAGACGACAGCCAGCAGAGAAGTCACGAGCGGGAGTATGAGTCCTTGAAAGGTCCGAAAGGCCTCATAATGAATCAATCCGATTAACAAAACGGCCAGCGGAAACAAGAAGCCCATTCTTTGCGAGTAACGTTCAAATTCAGCGCCATAAACCGGCCATCCCCCTACAGCGATATCTACCGTTGTATCGCGTTGGGGATCCACAATCGCTCTGATTTTACCCATGATCTCCTGGTAACCATTTTTAGGATCTTTGAGTTCGATAATAATGGATGCGGTTCTCTCGTCCTTTGAAATAATCAAGTTATAGAAAATAGGATTGGACCGGATCCGATTGCGGAGTGTCTCGAGTGCTTCCGGGCTTTCAGGAATTTTTTCATCGAGAAATGGTTTAACTTCCATTCCGTCTGCCGTCCCTTTTATCCATTTGGCTTTCGAGGCGGCGATCGAGAGGACATTCTCCTTGACGATTCCCTGCGTTGACATCAGACTTGTGGTCATTTCTTTTACTTTTTCCAAAACATCGTGTTGGAATGCATCGCCCCGATTCGGGGTCACGCCAATAACAATAATGTTTTTGGAACTAAACCATTTTTCAATTTTGTTCGTCGTGATGACATAAGGATGGTCCTGGGGCAGATTGGTATTCGGATCGATGACGACATGCAGATTGCGAATCTGAAAACCCAAAAAGAGCGTGACCAGAATGGTGATGGCGATAACGAACTTTCGGTATTTTAAAATAAATTCTATATACGTTTTCACGTGATACTCCTTACAACAGGTAACCCGCCAAGTCCAGTTCACTGACCTGTCTCATCAACGATTTGACAGAAGAACTGCTCTAAGTGACTTCGTCCTGATGTTCTGGAATAAAACTATAACAAAAAATGAGGAACAGAGCCAACTACATGTTAGGCTCTGTTCCTCATTAACCGGAATCACCCGCTGAAGTTTCGAATGAAGGTGACTTTCAAATCTGTAAGAATATTATGACAAGCGCGTCACACAAACTGCCATTTTGTTCATGGACATTTCAATAATGTCTTAAGACTTTTTGCCGCTAAAATAAGAAGATTCGCCTGATTGGGTGTCAGCGTCTTTCCAGAAGCCGCCTGGACAGTTGAAATGAATTGATTCAGGATCTGGCAACCTGCTTTGCTTGTATTTCCTGCCTTATCCGTAGCCAATGCATTGAAGACTTGAGAGAGTCCCGAGCCTTCCGCCGCGATAACGATCGGATTGGGGCAAGTCGAAACACCGGACAGAGGATCTGAACAGGTAAAGGTCACCTTTACGGTACCTTTATCCCCCTTCTTAGGATCCGGGACAATGGTATATGCCGTGTTAATGACAGGCGGCGTCTTATCCAAATTAATCGTCACCGAGGTGGAAGCACTGTTTCCGACATTGTCGACCGCAGTACCTGAAATCAGTTGGCCCGCCCCCTCATTGGAAACGGTCACCGGTCCAGGACACGAGGCAATTCCCTGACCGGTATCGGAACAGGTAAATGTGACCACGGTATTCGAACGGATCCAGCCGGACGCATTGGCGAGCTGGGAAACATTCGCCTGGATTGAGGGGGGAGGGGTAGTAATTAGGCGGGTAATCACAAAAGGTGAAAGACTCGAAGTGACGCCGCAGACTTGATGGTTGGCAGTATCCAGCGAAGTGGTAATATTGCTCCAGACGCCATTTCCCGAATTATGCAATAGAACAATCTGGGATCCTGCCGGAAAAAAAGAAGGGTCATAGGTATTGCAAATGGATACATTCCCCGAAAAAACTGCATCCGTTGCAATGTTGAAATAAGCGGATCGAGTACTATCAAATCCGGAAGGAAGAGGAGGGAGTCCCGACTTGGGCGGAAGAGGATTAACCACTGTATTACCAGCCTGGATCACATTGTCATAGAGAAGTGAGAAAAATGGGTACGGATTCACGAGGACACCCAATCCGAATTTAGTCCTCCCGTTTGAAATGACCAGTTCCGATACCATGCCACCTGCGGCGTGGGATTGAATGTGACAATGGAATAACCATCGTCCAGTCGGATCACCAAAATGTGTTGTGGATGGATCAAGGGCGTCAAGTGTTTCTTTCACCAGATCCTTAATGGCGACCTTAAAAAAGAGAGAGACATGGGGCGGGACGCTAACGACATCTACAAACTCTGTTCCTCCGTAATTCCAACGCTTCCCGGCAGCGGTGAAATAAAGGGGCTGCATTGAAAATCCATGCAAGTGAAACGGATGATCATCATCTGTATCGTTATAGACCTCCCATAGAATGACGTCGTTGAGATTAGCATATTTGGCGGATGGCGGATGAGGGAGCGTATGCAGCCAGGAGAAGTCGTTAATACCGGGTTCGCCATTGGCGCTATAAGTGAACGTCGATCTTGCACTACCGATAAATTGTCTATTATCAGTTCCCAGTGGAGCCACTGCGTTCGCCTCGGACAACATGACCTGGCCCTCGGACAAAGCAAGAGGTATTAAACGGGAATTCGATGTGAATTGAAAATTCAAAAGAGGAAAGCTTGGATCAATCGCCTCGGTTGGCATTATTGCCGGATTGAGATCCGGAGTCGGCCTTAAAAGTCTGGTCAGCATCAGAGATTGAATCTGGCCAGTCGAGCCGACTGGAATGATCACCACATGGGCCCGCTGGCCCGGCGCCAAAACGATAGAACCCTGTGGATAACCCAGATCGATCGTCCCACCTGAAGGATCTGTATTGGCTACGCTACCCCCTTCGATTCGAACGCTGTTTAACAATCCACCTTCTCCCCCAATTCGATAAATCGTGCCGGGAAAATCGAACCGATAATAAGCCTGAGTCGTTTCATTGATTAATTGCAACCGAATCCCATCTCCTGAATTCAGCTTAACGATTTCTCCCTTGGCTTCATTCTTAGCAGCCGATACCGTAACATCCGTAAGCGGTACTACTTTCTCAGTAGCGGGAAGAACTCCGCTGTCAATGAGGCTCTGCAAGGGTGTGATCTGACCTGCTCCGGCATAATCGTCAACAACCAAAACACCTGCAAGACCTGCCGCCATCTGGTCGAAGGCTAATGTGGAATGAGGATGGTAAAAAAAGGTGCCTGCCCGGGGAACGAAAAAATCATATAAAAAATCATCTCCAGGCATGACAGGAGATTGAGTCACATGCGTGCCATCACTGGCATTGTTCCCTTCAATACCATGCCAATGGATCGTTGTATCATTGTAAACATCAGGCATCCAGGAATAGGGGACTGCGGGAAGCCGGTTCTGAAAATGAACAATGACATGATCCCCTTTTTTTACCCGGATCGTAGGCCCTGGCACAGAATTATTATATCCATAAACCGTTTGCCCATTTTGCACCTGCTCGGCAGTCAAAGTCGTTTCAAATACATTCGGACTCGTTGTGTTATTGCTTGCGTCCGTGGTTGAGATTACGGGGAAATAGGAGAGTTTTGCGACAAAGGCATCCTGGTAGCCTCCACCGTAAGTTCCCTGGACAGGGTTAGTCAAAGAAAAATTAGTCGCAGAAGTTCCTCCGGTCAAGTATGCATTCCCTGCTGAATCCACGGCAATGCTGGAGCCAAAGTCCTGGTAACTTCCTCCAAGAAAGGTGGCGTAACCCAGGGCAGAAGCATCCGCATTCAGCTTCGCCACAAACACCGCTTCTCCTGTCAGCGTGTGTTGAATCGGAAGTCCCGCTATGGGGAAATTGGAAGAACTGGTTCCTCCCGTCACATAGGCATTACCTGCGTCATCCACTCCGATGCCATAACCATTGTCTTCGCCGCTGCCGCCCAAATAGGTCGAGTAGATCAAGTCCGACCCCGAGGAATCAAACGGATGGATCTTCGCGACAAATACATCTGTCCCCCCGCCAAATGTACCTTGAAAAGAAGTCCCTGCCAGAGGGAAGTTCGTCGATCGGGTGGAACCTGTCATATAAATATTGTGAGCGCCATCGAGGACAATATGCCAGCCTATGTCATAGTCGCTTCCACCCAGAAAAGTGGAATAGATTTCGGCGGACCCGGCCGCATCGAGTTCCGTCAGGAAGGCATCAAAATTTCCACCAATTTGGTCCTGAATGTGGCGGCTCGTTATGGGAAAGTTAACGGATTTTGTTTCGCCAGAGACAAATGCATTGCCCGAAGCATCTATCGCTATGCTGTGCGCATCATCATAATCACTCCCTCCCAGATAAGTCGAGTAATCCAATGCCGTCCCCGCGGCATTGATCTTTGTCACAAAGGCATCCAGAATGCCGCCGCCGTACTGAGCCTGAAACGGGTTAACGGTAGGAAAATTAAGGGAACGCGTTTCCCCGGTCACATAAGCATTTCCGGAAGAGTCGATTGCGATGCCCGTGGCATCATCGTCATCGTTTCCTCCGAGATAGGTGGAATAAATCAGCGAATAACCCGTAGAATTGATCTTCGCGATGAATGCGTCCGAGTATCCGCCCCCGTAAGTGCCCTGCACGGGACTGGCCATGGGGAAATCGGTTGAACTGGTAATTCCCGTGACATAGGCATTTCCGGCGGAATCGACTGATATGCTAGCGCCATAATCATCCGCACTCCCTCCCAAATAAGAGGAGTACACCAGGGCGGTACCCGTTGAATTAAATTTGGCCACAAAAGCGTCCTGGTGAACCCCAATTCCGCCTAATCTAAACTGGAAAGGGTGTCCCGCTAATGGAAATACCGTAGAAGTCGTCGCGCCTGTCACATAGATATTTCCTCCGGCGTCCAGAGCAATTGCCAAACCCATATCATCGATATTCCCCCCAAGATAGCTGGAATAATTCAATACCGGATCAATGGTGAGGGGTTGTTTTTTATCAAAATTGCCCACTTCAAATGAATATGCAAATTTGCCCGATTCTCGTAATATTTTGAATTTTCCTCCCAGTTCGATCCGTTTACCGTCGATTTCCTGATACACAAGGGGCTTTTTCTGAAGGATTTTGCCATCATTTAATTCAATTTCAAGATCCCCATTTTTTGTTAAAACCAGATTCTTGATCCCTTCGTAGGCCAGTTTTATTTTTGAAAGGTCACCTCCCGGTTTCACGATAATGTCATACTCCATCTCACTGTTGTTACCATAGAATTTAATATCGATACCGGGATAGATTTCTCGGTAAACAATTTTCTGGTAGGATGACAAATTTCTTTTCCACTTTTCAGGATCATTGCCGATAAAATAATTGACCTTTCCCTCCTGCTCACCTTCGGCAACGATCTGGAATTTTTTATTTGCTTGCAACGGAACCAGTTTAAGGAAAGTGACCTGGTTGCCGTCGTTTGATCCATCAACCCGATCTTCCGCCATTCGGTTTTGCGTCACGATTTGGCTCCCATTGGCCAGATTAAAATAAATGCCCTCTTGCGTGAAGTAAGTAGAATGACCTTTCCCCTTTTCAAAAAAGGCAACTTCTGGTTGTACAGTTCCATTATTTTGGATGAAAGAAAGTGGAAGCTTGCCATAGGATTCGTCGAGCTGAACTTTCTTGACCTTTTTTGAGTTCTGAAGGGGCCTGTCTTTTGACTCAGGCATGACATGTGATCCTGGCATAGCGAACGCTGGAACGGCGGACCAGATCCATGGTGCCGCAATCCCGATAAGCATTAATAAAAAACGCTGTTTATATAAAACCATTACTCGACTCATGACATCCTCCTAAAAGTTGAATTTCCTAAGAAATCAGTTATTCAATTCATATCTAATAAAAAAAACGATTGCTTCCATCTGGGCCTAAATCATCATCCACACATCGAATAAAAAAGCCGAACTGCCGAGATCATCAATATCATTGATCACCTCGGCAGTTCGGCTTTCTTAAAAACATTAAGACCCGTAACTTTGCGCACTGCCGTCACCAGCAGTTTGCCTTTATAGAAGGTTTATTTCAAGTCTGTTAAATCTTATTCTTAATATCGATATCCCATTATTATTACGTATCAGATTGTCATCAATTCATTCATTAAGAGAAATGAACATGAATTTTTACGATTGTAATGGAAATTTCTAACCGGAGTCAACCGGGGAGTTTGGAACAACTTTTAAAAAATGACAAACGGTGAGTGGTTGTTACCCGTTATCTTATTTCACGATCATGTCTTTCGCCATCGTGTCTCTTGTCATTATGGTTTTCCCCACTATGTTTCCCACGATCGTGTCTTTCCCGAGGCTCTTCAGCCCGGAAATGTCTTCCACGATAACGATCTTCGTGGCCACGATATTCTCTGAAGGCATGTTCACGATGCTCCCTTATTTCCTCAAGCCGATGCTCCCGGAGGCCACGAGGGATTCTTCTCATTTCGGTGCGGACCCATGGACCTCTATAATAGCCAGAACGGTACCAATTTCGGTTCACGTAGTAGTAATAAAAGTTGTTGTTAAAAAAGAGATCATGCGGTATCCCAATTGCGATATAAACCCTGAGCCCTTCATCATAAATCATTTCCGGAGGTGCCTGAAGTTCAATTGGAGGTGGTTCATTGATCATTGGAGGGGAAGGAACAGGCTGATCACCAAGATGAATATCGAGGCTTACCTGAGCTTGAACCACTGTGGGGGAAAAACCCAAGCCAAATAAACTCAATCCAAAGAGTATTTCTTTTATCATGATTTTCCTTAATTTTAAAAGTTTATAATTAGCGATTCTAATACTTTATCTCGAAGTAACGAGCAAAAAGGACTTCCAGTTCTCTACCCGAACTCTTAACCTCCAGAAATCAAGCGATCCAGATAAAAAGAGAAATCCCCCTTTACATATTGTGAATATACTGAATATATCAGCCGGTCAGTTTATTGACCAGGAGTTCTTTGACTTTGTTCGGAAGGATCTTGGTGTAAGTCTGAAATAGATTGGCTTTTTTTGTCTCGTATTCACCTTGAGATAATAGCCCGGCTTCTTTCATTTTCTCCAACAGGCCCAGTTTTTCAAGGAGAGATTCCTGGACGTCTTTGTTGAGGTTACTAACTAGGAGTATGTTCCGGTCCATTTGTTTTGCGCGAAATAGTTTCAATAGTTTTTGAACCAGATATGCTGTGATTCCGGCCACCAAAAGTGGAATTACGATTGAAAGAAACCGGTACATTGAACTGCCAACTACGTGTCTTCCTCCGTTGATAAGACCCCATGAAGCTAGCTGGGCTTTGATCGGAGAGGTCGTAAACGTGGAAGCAATCCACGTTCCTGTAATCAATGCTGCAATGGCGCTGATTCCGGGGATTTGATTGTAAATCTGTTTAAGAAATTGGAAGGAAAATTCTCTTGATTCCTTTATTATTTTTGCTCTATCCAATTTTTTCAGACCCAAAAACACTTCAATGATCCTATTTATTAATTTGTGCAAGAATTAAATCTACTCTAATTTGAAATATTGTCAAAAAGTAAGTTTCATTCCGCTTTCTGAATTCCTGTATTTCAATTCACCCCAATTCAGAGAGGTTCTTTGCAACCTGTTGGTCCTGAGAAAAAACTCCCGTAACCTGGTGATGTTCCCTAAAGAAGGTGTTCCTACGGAGTTGCCGTCAAAGTGAAATCATGGATGACGTCGCCAGAACTGATGTCAACAGTCGCACTTTGTTTCACATAGCCTATGGCAGAAGCTTCTACCAGAAAACTTCCTGCAAGAGATGCATCGGCTGTTAACAGGATCGGAAGGGGCCCGTAATTCCCTAGTGAAGGGGGGCCAGTGGGAAGGGTTAACGAGTAACTTCCTGTTGTGGAGTTTGCTGAAATAAATCCGACCGCCATGGTAGGACCGGAAGGAAACGTCTGTAGAGCTCGAATATTTGCCTCAGCACTTCCAGGAAGAACTGTCCCATTGACGACGTGAGTGGAAGAACTGTTCAGACTGATAGGATTCGTAATATCGCTAATTGTGGACGTAACTTGAGCTGTAACGGGTACCGACTGGATTATAGCCGACGCATGATTATCAGCCGTTATGACCACATCATATTGTCCGGCTGTGCTGCTCTGTTGAAGGGGAGAAAGAATAAAGTTTCCTGTTCCATCCGGAACAGTTGATTTAATAATCGTTCCACCCTGTTCTGCAAAGACTATCGGCTTGGCATTGAGAAGTGCCGAATCGAGTCTCCCCACAATCCTGCCACTAATACCCATGGGAATTACGGTGACGACCGGTTTTAAAGCATATCCTCCGTTTCCTTTTTGGACAATGGAATGACAGGCATCAAAATCTAAAGCAAGATCTACAAGCGAGTCAGCAGCAACATCGAATGCGTGAATTAGTTTGATACCACTTTGGACGGCACTCGGTGTATCGAGGGCCGTTTCTATTCCACCAGTGGGGATTATGGAGTTATTGAAAGGTCCACTTTGAGAGTTGGGAACCAAAACAAGACGGACTTGTGTATAATGTCCTGCCGGTAACGCCGTTTGTCCAAAATCCTCTAATACGCCATTTACGAGAGAAGTTAGATCGATCTTTTTTGACGGAGTGAGCGTGATGTCACTCCAGCCGTTGTCGCTCTGGCTGGCTGTAGCGCTTTGATGGACGCGTATTTTGGAGACCGTAACATTGACATGGTCAAATCCACAAGTAGGCATATCGGTAAGGGAAACGGATAAGCTCCCCATTCCGCCGGAAATTCCAGAACTACATCCAGTTAGAAGCAGAACTAAGGAAGTTATCATTTTAATTTTTCTAAATATCAAGTTCATCATCATTCTCCTCATGTAGCATCAATATGCTATCTATTCTAGACTTTCATTTTAAAGTTTGCACCCTGATTGGGTTTGTAGATAGGGAATTGATAAAAGTATACAGAGACATTTAAAAGCAATGTTTGTGCCCTTATATTTGAAGGGGGAAAGTCTGTAGAATTAAAGAGTTAAAAGCCCCACTCTAGGCTTTAAGGTGCCAGATATTCGGCAAAACAAAATTTTGCCAAATTAATTCTATTAACTTCCAAAGATCGAGATTACGGAATATCAGTCCCGGTTCTTTCAAAACCATAATATATACTTTCCGGAACTCGTTATTATTCCATAACCCATTCCCCACATTCGTGTATAGTTATTGATATCTGGCAGGATCAATTATCATGTCGTGACAAAACATGGCAATCTTGGGAATCGATGTTGACGAGTTGAAACCATCGATCAATTAGAAAAAGTTCGGGAAAAGACCGACTATAATCTGGAATTAGGCAAGGCGATCAAAGGGACGGGTACATCGCACAACAGGGAGCGGTATCCAATAATGAAAGGTTGGCAGATGAAAAAGAAAATGATTATTTTCGTAGTTATACTACTGATTCTGCTCATCGCCGGCACCGTAGTCTACGTTCTCACGAACTTCAACTCCATCGTGAAAGGAGCGATAGAAAAATACGGCACCCGTGCAACGAAAACGGCTGTCCGAGTATCCTCAGTGAAAATAAAACTCAGAAACGGAGAGGGCGCAGTCCTTGGATTGAAGGTGGCAAATTCTTCCGGCTTTTCTTTTCCGTTCATCATTACTCTTGACAACATAGCAGTCCGGATCGAAGTGACCTCAGTCACGAACACGCCCATTGTTATCGATAATATTCTGATTTCTGGTCCTGAAGTGTTCTATGAAATGAAGGAAAACGGGACAACGAATGTGGATGTCCTGAAGAGAAATCTCACACCTTCAGCTTCCCATTCAGAAGAGCTGCCACAAAAAAACCCCCGGGACAAAGAGATCAAACTGATTGTCAGAAAGCTCGTATTCGAGAAGGGAAAGATCCACGTTCGCATTGCAAAGCTGGTGGATAATCCTTATATAGTCGAGCTGCCCCGTTTGGAGTTGACCGATATCGGCAAGAACGGGGAAGCCACTCCTTCGGAGATCGCGCATATCATGGCTACCCTTCTAGCTGAAGAGACTGCAAAGTCCGTTGCCAGGACCCAGGGCGAGCATTTGCTCCGTAAGGGTGCGGAAGAACTTTTCAACAAGTTTCTCAGCAAGTGAGCCGGACTGGTTGACCGTGTTCGGCGGAGCAACAACGCAGTTTTCAGACTTGTTCGTGAAGTGAAATACTTCCTGGAATCGAGCATTGGCCTAAAATAAAAAAAATCCATAGAGTTCGAGCGCCCACCCTCCCACAAAAATTAAAATCGTTAGCCCTTGTGACATTTCCTTCAGATGTTGGGTCCGGAGACTTTGAACGCAAATGCAAAGAACGCAGCCAGGCAGAGAAAGACGAACGCAACGATATAGTTCCATGCGAGTTTCTCTTTTAGAAACGTGATCGCGAAAACAGTGAAAACAGCAAGCGTGATGATCTCTTGAATAATCTTGAGCTGGAATCCAGAAAACTGACCATAACCGAAACGATTCGCTGGCACCGCCAGGCAGTATTCGAAAAATGCGATCGCCCACGAGACAACTATTGCTTTCCAGAGAGACCAGTCGTGTCCATATTTCAAGTGTCCATACCACGCGAAAGTCATGAAGATATTCGATAAAACCAGTAGAAGAATTGTAGTCATCTAGTTGTTACTCCCAAAGTATGAAATTAGAAATAACTGATTTTCCAACGTATTTCAGAGCTTAGCACGCTGCAGGAATAGAGGCAAATATAGGATGGATTCCGAAATAATTTTTAGTCCGGTTATTTCAATAGTCTCGTGTATTTCCAGAACGACCCCCACCCCTCGTTGAGGGCACTGACAACCGGAACCTCTACATTCAAGTTCATTAATTTCATGAGGTGGTTAGAAAGACTTTACGCAACGAAATCCAATAGTAAATGTCTTCGTGGAAGGATCCATACCTGTCCGTGTTGCTGTCCTGAGGGCAAGTGGATCATCGTTCCAGGAGCCTCCGCGGACAACTTTATGTACTCCCTTCAATGGCCCGGAAGGATTATAAATTGGACTATGGAGATAATACCCCGGGTCCCACCAATCGGCGACCCATTCCATGACATTTCCTCCCATTTGATAAACGCCGTAAGGGCTATTCCCTTCAGGGAAAGCATTCACGTCGACCAGGGGAGGATAAAGACTTTCCTTTATCAGCTCAATGGACAAATTTGAATTTATCAGTTGCTTTCCGAAATTGGCCAGAGTGGGATCCGCTGGTTGATTCCCCCAAGGATAGTTGATTTCATTTACTCCCCTCGCGGCTTTTTCCCATTCAGCTTCTTTGGGAAGCCGTTTTCCATTATTATGGCAAAATTCAACTGCGTCAAACCAGCTCACTCCCGCTACGGGGTGATTTGCAATCTCAACCGGGAAGCGGGATTCTTTCCAGTAAACAGGAGATTTACGATGTGTCCTGAGGATAAACCGTAGGTATTGAGTATTGCTGACTTCATATCGATCCATCTGAAAAGTACTCAGAAAGACGGAATGCAGGGGCTGTTCTGTTGCATATCCTCCCTTATTTTCTTTTGTACTACTTCCCATTTGAAACCATCCCGAGGGAATAGTAACCAATCCTTCATAGGTTTCGAGTGGTGGCTGGGATGACGGATAAACTTCCGTTGCACCCGCAACAGATACCGCAGTCACAGTCATAAAATAGACAAGAAAATATTTCATCATAACAAGTTGATGTGATAACCGTCTCCCTTTTCGACGACTATTCAGACTTCAAAGGTTAAATCAGTCGAGAGTATTTTTTCTTAATGATCCAATCTCATTTCGTTAAATTTCCCAATTTTAATAATTCAGTCTTATGCCCAGAATGATTTACCTAAATAAATCGGGCGAATTAAATCGAGCATGGAAACTATTCCGGAAATGGTGGAATTCGAAGAGACAGCCAAATGTCTCACATTATGTTGATTCATCATGTCACTGGCTTCATTATCCGATCTTTCTTCATCAATGATAAAAGGAATAGACATCACTTTTTCCACTCTTGTGACATAGGGATTTAAGTCTTCTGCCAAAACATTTCTGATAATATCGGATTCTTCCAAAATTCCAATGACTTCCCCTCTTTTGCAAACAAGGAGGCTTCCCAATTTCACTTGAGCCATCAGGATACTCGCATCACGAACTGTTTTATCCGCTTCTATCTTTACTGGATTGGTTGTCATAATCTCTTTTAATTTCATCATAGGGAAATGATCCTTTCTTACAATAAACTCATTGAAGTTAGAGGGCTCTAAATAGGAGATTGGGCTCCTGTAATGGCAAACATTAATCCGTAGATCGCCTGCAGCATTTTTTCCATGCCGATTTCTTTTACCGATTTACCATATTTTTAGACCGTGAAACGACCAATAAGGCTTTATGGTGTTTCCGCAGTTGAGATCCTGCGAAAGTGATTAAAATCAGACTCCGTAATTACCCCTTTAAAAACAATTCCCAGAATGGAGAGTTTACCGTAATTCAGGCAAAAAACGACGCTGCCTTCTACTCGGGTCTCATAGACATTTGTCGACAATCCAAACCAGCTCAGTCCCATGGATATGGTAGATCCTTTTCCAAGCCATTTTGGCGAAACGATGCAAATACCGCTTCTGCTGATATTCCAAACGGTTGACTGGAATGTGATTCCAAGGGAGGGAATCTCCGCCTGAACCATTCCCGGAAGAGTAATTCTTTGATAACTTCTACGACGCTCATTCAAATCCGCTTGAAATGAATATTGAGTTGAATTTTGAGACCGATCAGGCCCAAATACTTCAATTGAGATCAAAACCATTCCGCCAAAGAAAATGAGACCGGTTAAAATTGCGAGTAGAGTCAAATCATTTTGCAGCATCGAAATGCCAAATTTCATATAGGTTTCCATTTTTCCTCCTATAAAAACACTTTTCTAGCTTTATTTAATTTAAACAATGGTTGAAACTGACAGTTCATAAAGATATAGAAAAACAAGATCCATAATGTATTCTCCCGTCTCTAATTTATATTTCTCCCGGGAGTTTTTTATCAGTCCCGGGTTGGACTCAATTTTACGGGTATAGAAATATAAGGACAATCAGGTAAAACCCTGAATTCTGACCTCGAAGATCACTGAAAGAAAAGGGAGGAAAATACCATCTTGACTCTTAAGGCTGAATCAAACCTTGGCGAATGGCATAACGAACAAGTCCGACCGTTCCATGAATATCGAGCTTATCCATAATCCTTCCCCGGTGGGATTCGGCGGTTTTTGGACTGACCCCCAAAAACTGGGCAATTTCCTTTGTGCTGTTTCCTTCCGCCACCAATTGAAGGACCTGACGCTCTCGGGAGGTAAGAGGATCTGAAGGGAGTTCTTTTTTATCTAAAAAAGCTTCTACCACTATCTTGGAAATTCCCGGACTCAAATAAACCGATCCGCGGGAAACCTGGTCTATAGCCTGGAGAAGATCTTCCCCGGCCTGTTGTTTCAGGACATAACCGCTAATTCTGGCCCGTTGGGCCTCCAGAACATAAAGGTCTTCGTCATGTATGGTTAGAATAATGGTTTTTGTCTTCGGACAGACCCGATGAATCTCCTTCGCCGCATCAATACCATTTAAAATTGGCATTGAGAGATCCAGAATGGCAATATCCGGTAAATACTTTTGTGCCATCTGGATTGCTTCATCTCCAGACGCGGCCTCTGCGATGATCTGGAATCCTTTCCTCTCCAGATAAGCTTTCACTCCTTCCCGAAAAATACCGTGGTCATCGGCTAGGAGAATATCCAGACCCATTCCGTGCCTCCCGTGGAATAAAAATAAACAATCCTGTACCTTGGCCTGACATGGATTGAATTTTTAAAGTCCCGCCATAACTCTTAAGCAGTTCACGAATCCCTGTTAACCCCAGTCCTTTTTCTTCCTCGCAATCGGAAAGTGTTGTTTCCTTCATTCCAATACCATCATCTTGAATCGAACATTGAATTCCCTGATCTTCCTGGTACACACGAATGACCACCTCCTTTGCGCAGGCATGTCTTACGACATTTGTCAGGGCCTCCCGCACAATCCGATAGATCAAAGTTTCAACTAGGGGCTGGAGACGTCCCTGCAATAATCCTTTAACCGGGATCACCAATCCTGATCGTTTCGAGACACCACGAGCCAGGAATTCTAAAGCCGGTAGAAGCCCCAGATCATCTAGAACGGTCGGTCTTACCTCGTGGACAAGACGTCGCAAATGCTGTTCACTGAGCTGAAGGAGATTTCTTATTTTTTGAAAACCTTCTTGAAAATGCAGCGGTACCTGGCATTCAACTTCCTTCAGCGCCAGGTAGGTTGCAGCAAGAAGCTGTCCGGCCTCGTCGTGAAGGACGTGTGTGATCCGACGGGTCTCTTCTTCCAGCATCTGATTCATCCTGCGAAGGCCCGCGTTCGAATCCCGAAACGCACGATGAGTAATTTCAAATGAAGAAAGGCTTTCTAAAAAGAATTCGGCTCCCTTAAGAATGCGATCGACTTCCTCAGGTCTCAGATTGCCCGGCAATGTTTTTCTAACCGCTTCCTTGTAAATGGCAACAAGATCCAGCACACCGATGTCCGACGAGACCGCTTGGCGTCCCAATTCATAGCCGCGTCCCAGAGCGCCTTCTCCGACGCCTTCCAGATAATCCTGAAATGCTAAAAAATAGCGCTCATGGAAATCATTTAGGGTTTCTTTCATTACCTGGGCTCTGATTTCCATTCTATCGAAGGTTTTCTATAAGAACTGTCGCAGTCCGGAGAATATATTTTATAACCGCCATGAACTTTCTTTGCGGCATACATAGCGGCATCCGCCCGGCGCATGAGGAGATCCGCAGTTGTCCCGTGCCAGGGGAAAAGAGCAATTCCGATACTTGCACCAATCTCAAATCGTGCAGATTCAACAGAAAAAGGCTGCTCAATAATCTCCAGTATCTTGTTTACTGCAAGTTCCGTCCCTTCTATCGAAGTTGAGGGCAACAGTACTGCGAATTCGTCTCCTCCAAGACGCGCCAAAGTATCGGATTCACGTAACACTGAATGCAATCGAGGTCCCAGCTGTTGAAGAACTGCGTCGCCTTTGTCATGTCCATAATCGTCGTTAACTTCTTTAAAACGGTTTAGATCGAGTAAAAGTAGCGCCGTTGTGGAGAGATCTCGTCGACCAGTCTGCAGGGCATGTTGAAGACGATCTTGAAACAGGAGACGATTGGGTAACCCGGTCAGATTATCGTGATAAGCGAGATGGGTTAACACTTCCATCTGTTTACGTTCAGTTAGATCAAGTGTCACTACCAGACAAATCCTTTCCTGACCTTGTTCAATAAGCTGGAAATGCTCTTCCACGGGGTATTCTGACCCGTCTGATTTACAATGTTGGGTCTGCACAACCAGTTTCTTTTTTTGCCCTTCCAGCAAAGGATAAAGCAATGATTTGAACGCAGTCTCGTCATATCCCAAGATCAAATCGAGAGGACTCATTTTCTGGACGTTCTCCAGGGAACAGCCGAAATTTCGAAGGACACGCGCGTTGACATAAAGAAAGTGAAGCGTTTTCACATCAAACATATAAATTTCGTTTGAACTCGCATCGAGAACATTCAATAGCCTAATCAACTCTTGATTCTGACGTTTAAGTGTTTTATGGAGATCGGTAAGGGTATTATAAGCTTCATGCAAGCCGCGCTGAACCATGTCAAAGGGAGAAAGAATCTCTGCAAAAAATTCAGTCACTCGAATCATTTTACGGCTTTTATGGGATTCTCGCGTCTCGGATAGAATTGCTCCCAGCGCTTCTTCATGAACGGTGATCATTTCTAACACACCGATACGGTCGGCAACAGCCTTACGACCCAACTCATATGCCTGTTTTAAAGCTTCTTCCTTTCCATGGGAAAGGTAGTCCTTTAAAGCCAAAAGATAGGGCTCGCCAATGTTTCGCGAAAGATCATTCATATGGATTGCTCCATATAGCGAATGATCAGCACCAACGCGTCATCCATTGGATTTCTGTGTCTTGCAAGAATCTGAGAAGCCAATTGTTGGGGCGGAATATTTTGCGGGAGCTCTTCGGCAAAAGTGTCCTTAATTCCATCTGTTGCAAGAATCAACTGATCTCCCGGCGAAATCGAAACGGAAGTGGTTCTTAAAATAGGAAGTTTATAGCCCACTGTTCCGGCATTGAGCAAAATCCATTCAGTTCGAGGATTTGCATTCTGATTTGTGTGGATTAACAGCCCTTCGACATTTCCCACAGCCAGCCACTCTATTTTGGTCCTTTTCTGTTCTTGTTTTCCCAGTCCCTGAAATGACACCATGGTCATGGCGACACCACGCATTCTCAGTAAATTCCTGTGACACCGGTTGATCAGACTGGCAAGAGGTTCGTCCGGATGATTTCCAAGCGTTTTAACAGCAGCTTCAGCCGATTCGGCCGCTTCACGTCCATGACCCAGCCCATCTACAACCGCGGCCAGCGCTCCTTCATCAAACAATGAAACCAGATGACGATCCCCGGATTCGCACTGGCCGTCCATCGCTTTGAAAGCCACTCCCCAATCGATATGCCTAAATCCGCTCATTGATCCAGTAAATCCCCGTCAAATTGTGTTTTCCTACTCAACCGAACCATTCCGGCGAAGCCATTTTTTCATCTTCACCGTTGTACCCTTCCTGACCTCGGATTGAATTTCAAACTCGTCCATCAACCGTTTTGCGCCCGGCAATCCAAGCCCGAGTCCGTTTCCAGTTGAATAACCATCCTGGAGAGCCCGGTCAATATCTGCGATTCCGGGGCCTTCATCCTGGGCAATAATGAATATTCCCTTTAGACGACTTTCTTGTACCGGTCCCAGAATAATTTCACCTTTTCCGGCATATTCAACGATGTTTCGGGCAACTTCCGAAATGGCCGTCGCTATGATGGTCAGGTCGCTTCCGGTAAACCCGATCTGTGACGCCAAAGTCCGGCCATGGGCCCGTGCTGTCACAATATCGGTGGAGCAAATAATCTGGACACGAGTTTCATGTTTCATTTGCGATGCCCGTATTTGTCTCAGAACTGTGATCCAAATGGGCAAGTCCCTCTTCCAAATCCAAAGCCGTCGCCACGCCGCCCATATCAAGACCGAGCTGAACCATCGAAAAAGCAATCTCGGGCCGGATACCCACAATGACGGTCTCCGCACCCCGAAACCGAATCATATTGGCAATATTTTTCAAAGTTCGAACAGCAAACGAATCGATCACATCCAGCGCAGTGACGTCAATAATAGCACCACGCGAGCGGAACTTTCCCACCCGAGCCACCAGATCGCCCTGGAATTGTTTCAGATCTTCGTCGCTCAGTGCGGATTGAACCGTTGCGATCAAATAATCATGTTGTTTAAGAATCGGTACATTCATCTTTCGCTTTCTCTATATTTCTGGTCCCGTCCGCTAAGCTCTTCCAAAATCACTTTATATCCTAATAACTTTTCTGCTTCTTCAATCCCCCCCTGTAAATCTCCCACCGTTTTCATTTTCCCGAATTCCACGCCGATGTTGACTAGCGTTTGGGCAATCTCAGACGACAAACCGGTGACGATCACCGTGGCTCCCATCAAACGAGACGCATCCATGGTTTGTACCAGATGATTTGCCACCGTCGCGTCAACCGAGGGAACACCTGTAATGTCCATCACCACTACTTTGGCACGGTTTGAACGAATGCCTCTGAGCAACTGTTCGGTTAACTGACGTGCCCTTTGCGGATCGATGACCCCGATAATAGGAAGGATCAATAGACGTTCTCGGACTTGCAATACTGGAGTAGAGAGCTCGCGAATCGCTTCCTGCTGTTGCCGAATGATACGTTCACGTTCCTGAACAAATCCGACGCCTACTGTATTGGCAATCCGGTTTGCTGCCGGCTCATAGGCATCCAGGACACGATTCAAAAGTCCAAAATCAGTCTGATACTTCTTGAAGAGAGAACGCGCCAACACATCGCGAAGTAATAAAACAATTCCAAGGACCTCGTGGGTTTCCACACCCCTTGGGATAATCCTTTCCGAAAGGTCTCGGGCGTAAGCCTGAAGCGCTTCGACTGAACCGGTTTCCAGCACCGCGACATAGTTATCATAAACGGTCGTCGCCTCTTTAAAAATCTCCTCTTTGGTCATAGATGTTAAAAGTCCGGCCTCTGTGATGCGTCGCGCCCATTCTTCTCGAAGCTCGGTGCGGTTTTCCCTAAGATGCGCCACCAGTTCGCGAAGCAAGGCCCGAGTTTCCGGTACGGCTTGAAGAAGAGTCGATTCTTCTCTTTTTGGCATGGTTTTTCTCCTCATTGAAAGATTGTGATAAACAGTTCTTATGGATTCTATCGGATTTTACAAAAAAGGGTATCAGCCGGAGACTGATTCTGATGTAGGAATTAGTGAGATTGCCTTGTCGGTGCTTTCCCGACAAGGAATAAAAAGGATCATTTAATCAACCAGCTTGTTTCGAATTCCATACTGAATCAGATCCGCGTTTGTCTTCATCTTCATTTTCTCAAGAATCCGGGACCGGTAAGTACTCACTGTCTTTATGGAAAGGACCATCTGTTCAGCAATCTGTTTGATGCTCTTACCCTCTGCAATCAAACACATTACCTGATATTCCCGGTCAGAAAGGAGCTCATGAAAAGGTTTTTCAGAGTCCAATCGCAAGTCCTGCACCAATTGTTCCGCAAGGCAAGAGCTGATATATTTTCCTCCACCAGCAACTTTTCGTATTGCATTGATTAGATCATCCGGTGCGCTTTCCTTAGTCATGTAACCGGAAGCTCCTGCTCTAAGCAGACGGACCGCATACTGGTCCTCAGAATGCATGCTCAATACCAGAACGGGAAGATCCGGCTGTTCTCCCTTAATTTCTTTAAGCAGATCGAGTCCTGTCTTGCCAGGCATCGCCATATCCAGGACAACCACATTCCAGCTTTGGCTGCGAACCTGTTTCATGACCTCTTGTCCGTTGCCAGCTTCTCCGGCCACTTTAAGATCTGAAGTCGTTTGGAGAATATTCTTGATACCCTGACGCACCACCGCATGATCATCGGCAATTAAAATATTTATCATGACAACTCTCCCACAAAAGGAATCTGAACAGTCACTTTTGTCCCTTTTCCGGGTCGCCCCGCTATACGTATTTCGCCGCCCAAAAAGGATGCCCGTTCCCTCATTCCTAGAAGTCCAAGGGACCTGACAGCCGAAATTTCAGCCGTCGTAATTCCTATTCCGTTATCATGGACATCAAGGATTATTTTGGCACCTTTTTTCCGTAGGGAAATCCTTAAAGCAGTTGCCTGAGCGTGCCGGGCCGTATTGGTCAAAATCTCCTGAAAAATACGGAAAAGTGAACTGGATCTCTTTTGATCGATTGCGAGATCCCGTGAAGGCAAATTCAAATTAAACTGTATACCTGTTCTAGCTTGAAAATCCCTCAACTGCCATTCAATTGCGGCTTCCAGACCAAGATCGTCCAGAATCGGTGGTCTTAACGCTGACGCAATTTGTCGTACCATCTGAATGGTTTCATCAATCAGCTTTACCATCCTATCCGTTTTATCCAGCACCGAGATTGGTTCAACGGTTGGATCCCCAGATGAATTTTGATCCTGTGGACAATTGCTATGTTTTTCTGTACGAAAACGTTTTTGAAGTCCTGAAAGGTCGTATTTCAAACAGGTTAACGATCGTCCCAGATCATCATGGATATCACGGGCAATTCTCGCCCGTTCCTCTTCCCTAATAGATTGGAGACGTTCAGATAGGAGACGAAGTCTTGTATTTTTTTCTCGATATCCACGATAGATGACCTCAAATGGCGAAAGCGACTCGACAAGAAATTCCACTGCCCGAATAACGCGCGCCTGATCAGAGGGTTTTAGGCGGATAATTAAACTCTTCTCCAGAGCCTGACGGTAGATGTCAATCGCCTCCAATACTCCGACTCCGTTTAATGCGGCTTCGCGGCCAAGTTCATATCCCCGGTCCAACGCTGACTCACCCACTCCCGTCAAATATTCTCTCAGAGCCAGGAGGTAACATTCATTTAATTGTTGTAATGATTGTCGAGCCATCATTTTATCCGAAAATCCTTAATAAACACTTTTTGGACAAAGGACTGTTTTTTTTAATACATCTAAAATAGTAAATTAAAAAAATGATTTTTGCCAATTAAAATGGATAAATCCTAATCCATATTTTTGTTTGGTGCCCGCTAATAAGAGATCAAATCTTTCAAAGTAAAAAACCATAATCGCTTCCCATTCATAGATCTGATGAATGTTATATCAGTGATCTTCCTGGCCACAATTCAGGACTTTGCCTAATGGTTACTGACAGTATGAGTCTGTAAGATGTGAGTCGCCGCTTTGTCCAAAAATGCCTCATAATCCGCTGATGACAAGTGAAGGGGAGAATAAATTCTATTTAGATTGTCTGATTTGAAATTTGTGTTTGAAGAAACAGATGGAAATAAAACCTTATGAGGAGCTAACGATGAAACTTCATGAAATTGAAATTCTTAAAGGAAAAATTGTCCGACTTCGTCCGGTATCCCGCGAAATCGTTCAGTCCAGGCATATGATCGTTGATGATATCTGGATGGTGAAGAAAATTACTGATATGGAAATATTATTATACAATTTCAGGAATGGCCTTGAAACGAATATCCATTTGGACTTCTTAGAAGGTTATAAAGAAAATGGGACCACAAGAAATCTCACTCAGACTCATTTCATTTTAAATTTAAAAGTACAGGTCACCATTCTTAATAATAAGACAATCGATCTCAGGCCTCCGCTTGCAGGAACCCGGAAGGAACAACCCGGTCCACCGGATCATCCCATGAGAAGAATGAATCGCCGCTGATCCTGGAATCGTTCTAACTTCAATATAAAAGAACTCGGTAATCCTCCAGGTCACAATTCAGGGTTTTACCGGATTGTGGTTCTTTTAGTTATGCCCTAAGCTTGAACGTACTGGCCGAAGAAAACACTTAAGTTGTTTCGGGCACTTCATCGCCCACTTTTCGGTATTTTATTTGATTTCTGGTTTTTTGCCAGATGTCAAATATTAAAACCTTAAAATGTTTATTTTAGATGAATGACTTAGGTGGGCATTCATTTTGCTTTAAGTCATCAAGCGTCTACAACAAAAAAAAGGAGAACCTGATATGAAGACATCGTGGCCACGATTTCTACTTTTTTCGCTGTTATTTAGTTTCAAATTAATTTTTGGAATCTCTTTGGTAGAGGCGGCTGAATCTCAATTTGTCAATTCTGAAACTGTTTCTCGTGAATTTGGCCAAGAGGAATTTATGAAGGCTGTAGAAAAAGACGACTTGGGAAAGGTCAAAGAAATGATACTGGATTACCATCTTTATGTCGATGCCAAAGACAATGAGGGAGCCACTGCGCTACATATTGCCGCAAGAACTGGAGATAAACCACTCGTCCTTTTCCTTCTGGCCCAAAAAGCCGATGTCAATGCCAGGGATCGTGATGGCGCGACACCTCTTCATCGGGCTGTCGGATGGAACCAAGGGGAAATTGCAAGACTTTTGGTAGAACATCATGCCGACGTTAACGCCAGAGATAAGGACGAAGAAACACCCCTGCATTGGGCTACGACAGGAGGTTACAAAGACTTAGCCGAGTTTTTGCTGAACCATCAGGCCGAAATCAATGCCAAAGGAACTAGCGGAGAGACACCTTTACACCTTGCGGCCAGAAACTCTCATAAAGAGATCGTCGAACTTCTGATTGCCCGTCATGCCAATGTCAATACCAAAGATATAACGGGAGAAACACCACTCCATTGGGCCGTTGAAGGAGGTCATGGGGAGGTGGCAGCACTTCTACTGAGTCATGATGCCGATGCCAACGCGATGCGTAGCGATGGCGACACCCCTCTTCATCGAGCTGCTGGATGGGGTTCAAAAGGGATTATCAAGCTTCTTTTAGACCGTGGAGCAAACCGGAATGTTAAAAACAATTACGGAGAAACACCGCTACAACGGGCTACCCAATACGCTAATAAAGATGCTGTTAAACTCTTGGGTAAAGCTGTATCAATGGGAGGCTAATAAAACGGAAAATTGGCGTATGAGCGAGAGCCAATGTCCGGTTAATCAGACCCAGAAAATTAAATGACGTTATATTTTAGCGTAAGCATGGGTCGTTTTCGGTCAGCATGGAGTAGCGGCAGCCTAGTCAAGGGGCAGAGGGATTATATGCATATCACATTTCGGCTCATTGTTTCTTTAATCATAGTCATGGCGGTGGCGGCAGCTTCTTTTGCCTATATCCAGGTCCATGAGGAAAAAACCAGACTGCAGGAGGAACTGGAAAAGCGGTCCAGGCTTCTAGCAGATAGCCTCGAGGACACAGTGGACACCCTTCTTGAGAAAGGGTCTTTCCAAAATCTCCAAAAACTACTTGAAAAACTCGGAAACCGCGAAAGGCTTTCGGGTGTTGCGGTATATAACGAAAAGGGAACTCTTCTGGCCATAACCACGAGCCTCACCCCTCTTCTTCAAACCACTCCAAAGGAGGTTCTAAATGTCCTGGAAAAAGATACAGATTCAAGCAGTTTTGATTCCTTGCCAAATAAAGAAAATTATCTCTATGCCGTACCCTTGCATCAAGAGGACAAAGTTGTCGGTGCTTTAGCAATTTTTCACAATACGGCATATATTCAGGCCAGATTTTTTCACATCTGGCGAGATGCCTTCCAGAGGTTGTTGGTTCAGATGGTTTTGATTTCCATGGTCACCCTCCTTTTCATTCGCTGGAGCATCGAGAGCCCAATCGCCAGAATGGCCGAACGGATCAAAAAACTTCGCATGGGTGAAACAAACGAACCCTTTATCGTTTTTAAAAGAGACCCCCTCGCCCCACTGGCAAGAGAAATAACCCAAATGGCCAAAAGTCTCAAGGTTGCTCGGACTACAGCAGAGATGGAAGCCCGACTTCGGCAATCAGCAGATTCTAAATGGACCCCGGAGCGGCTAAAAGAACATGTTCGCATTCAACTTCGGGGCAAGCCCCTTTTCGTTATCTCCAACCGCGAGCCTTATATGCATGTCCGAAAAGGCAATCAAATTGAATACGTCGTCCCCGCCAGTGGTTTGGTCACCGCACTGGAACCGGTTCTTCGAGCCTGTGAGGGAACCTGGATCGCACATGGAAGTGGAGAAGCGGATACGGAGACTGTGGACGAAACGGGAAAAATGCGTGTTCCTCCAGAAGAGCCCCAATATATCCTCAAGCGAGTCTGGCTTACGAAAGAGGAAGAGAACGGTTACTATTATGGATTTGCCAATGAAGGTCTCTGGCCCCTCTGTCATATTGCACACACCCGGCCTACTTTTCGATCTGAAGATTGGAATTATTACCAACAGGTGAATGAGAAGTTTGCTCTGGCCGCGTTAGAAGAAATGAAAGGGACCGTCGAACCCTGCGTTCTAATCCAGGATTATCATTTCGCTCTGCTGGCACGACTAATCAAAGAAAAGCGCCCAGACGCCAGAGTTGCTCTTTTCTGGCATATTCCATGGCCCAATCCGGAATCCTTTGGTATCTGTCCGTGGGAGAAAGAGATCTTAAGCGGAATGCTGGGAGCCGACCTGGTTGGATTTCACATCCAGTTTCACTGTAATAATTTCCTGGATACCGTGGATCGAGCATTAGAGTCCAGGATTGACTGGCAACATTTTGCTGTGAATCGAAAAGGCCATACCACTCAGGTAAAACCCTTTCCCATCAGTATCGCAATTCAGGATACTTCCAATTCAATAACCGTTAAAAAACCGGTTGGTTTTACAAAAGAAATTTTCTTAAAGAACATTGGGATTAAAGCAAAATTTCTAGGCGTGGGAGTCGACCGCATTGATTATACTAAAGGAATATTAGAGCGATTTAAGGGAATAGAACGTTTTTTTGAAAAGTACCCCCGTTATCAAGGACTATTTACATTTGTAGAGCTGGGAGCGCCAAGCCGCACACTGATTAAGCGCTACCATGATTTAATATATGAAGTCGAGAACGAAGCCAATCGTATCAACAACCGGTTTCAGAAAAAAGAATGGAAGCCGATTGTCTTTCTCAAAAAACACCACAGCCATGACGAAATCGAACCTTTTTATACGTTCGCGAATCTTTGTCTTGTAACCTCCCTTCATGATGGCATGAACCTTGTCGCCAAAGAGTTTGTGTCTGTAAGGAATGATGAGACGGGTGTACTGATTCTAAGTCAGTTTACAGGAGCCTCCACGGAGCTTCAAGACGCCCTGCTAATCAATCCATACGACACAGACCAGATGGCCGAGGCAATCCGACAGGCTTTAGAAATGCCCACTGAAGAGCAAAGAGTCCGTATGCAGGCAATGCGCGATAACCTTCACAATCACAACATCTACCGGTGGACAGCGGAGTTAATGGATAAACTTGTCCAGCTTCGCCTGGAACAAGAATCAATGGCGAAGCCGGTCTAGGATTTTTGATGCGATCGATTTTATTTGTCTGCACCCATAACGCATGCAGAAGTCAGATTGCGGAAGCCATTTGTAAAAAAGTGGCTACTCATTCCTGGATTATTGAAAGCGCCGGTTTTAATCCGTCGCGTCAAGTGGATCCCAAAGCCGTAGAAATTCTAAGAAAACACCAACTAAGCATGAACTATTCCAAACCTAAAGGGTTTTCTGCGTTGCCGCGCCTAGAATGGGACTTTGTAGTCAATATGGATTTCGGAGGCATGAAACCAGAGGTATCGGCTATTCAATTAATCCGGTGGAATATTCCGGATCCTATGGATGGTCCTATAAGTGCTTATCAAGCTCTTTATAAAGATTTAACTCATCATATCCGAATACTAATACAAAACATCGAAAGGTTATCTTTGTGACTCCTCGCACTGACCAACCCTTTTGTTTCTATACCCGGCTGAGCCTGACTTTTCTGACAGGCATTAAAGCGAAAAACATCCAGGAGCTTCTCGATTATCTCAAGATTGCTCCACCATCCGTCATCTATCAGCACACACACCATTTCATGGAAGAACATAACAATCTTGTTCCGGAACCTCCCAATGATTTTTCCTGGTGGATAACTCATATGCTTCAGGATGAAATACTAGGAGAGAGGCTGGCCGCCATCGACACAACCCAATTCAAATCGCTAAGTAACCTTCAGCAGGCTCTGGTTTCTTGTATCGAGGATCATCTCAAGATAAACAGAGTTCTCCGTCAATCACCCGACGGCAAAGAATTCCACTTTATGAGAACCCTTAGATTTTCAGTTCCTACACCCTATCGTGCCCGTGATTATTCGGAATTTCTCGAATGTCTCAAAAAGGTGAGCAGCTCGAGTCTCTACCTCCATATCTTTGAAGCCAAATTGAGATCTTCTCTAGGAATCAATGATTTTTCACATTGGTTTGAAACCGAGCTGGGTGAGAAATCAATGGCCGCATTGATTGCGACTCCTAATCTCCGCAGTCAAACCTTAAACGGATTACGTTTGAATATCATCGGTTTAGTCGAAAAAAGAATAAAGGAGCTTACCCATGTCTAACCTTGAAGAGTACCGCGCAATTGTCGGTAGCAACACGCTGGAGGAGTTGTATCACTTGTCCCAATATCTTGAGGATAAATCGGTTCTGCATATTAACTCTACAGCCGTTGGCGGCGGAGTAGCCGAAATCTTAAATCGTATTGTTCCTTTTCTCTGCGAACTGGGCATGGAAGCAAACTGGGAGGTTGTCAAAGGAGGAGAAGATTTTTACGCCACTACAAAGAGATTTCACAATGCTCTTCATGGTAACAAATCGGATGTCGTAACGAAAGATTACATGATCTATGAAGATACCTTGGATCAAAATCTCAGTCAGATGAGATTAGATAAAGACTTCGTATTTATCCATGATCCTCAACCAGCCGCATTGGTTAAAAATCGAAGAAATCTTGAAAATCATTGGATCTGGCGATGCCATATTGACCTTTCTCAACCTGATCCTTTAGTCTGGGATTACTTCAAATCCTACGTGGAGCAGTACGATGCCTGTGTTTTTTCTGCTCCGAGCTTCGCTCAACGGCTTTCAATACCTCAGGTTTTAATCTCCCCTTCGATTGATCCTTTGAGTGATAAAAACAGAGATCTTCACCCCGAAGAGATAGAATCTATAATGGAACGCCTGAATATTCCAGATGACAAACCTCTGGTGACCCAGGTTTCCCGGTTTGATCGGTTGAAAGACCCATTGGGCGTCATCGAAACATTTCGGAAGATAACCCCCTATGTGGATGCCAGACTTCTTCTTGTCGGTGGAACGGCAGGTGATGACCCGGAAGGCATCCAGGTTCTCAACGAAGTACGTGAGAGAGTTCTTACCGATTCGGATATCATAATCCTCTGCCTCCCCCCTACGGCTCACCTGGAAATAAATGCAATCCAGAGAGCCTCGACTATTATCCTCCAAAAATCACTACGAGAAGGCTTTGGGTTAACCGTCACCGAAGCGCTCTGGAAAGGGAAACCGGTTATTGCGTCTGCTGTGGGAGGCATTCCACTTCAGATTTTACACAAGCAATCAGGAATTTTGACCCACACTAATGATGGTGCAGCCTACTGGCTAAAACAGCTACTTAGCATGCCGGAGTATGCCAAAAAATTGGGCGCAAATGGTAAAGAACATGTTCGCCAGAATTTCCTATTGACCCGGCATCTGAAAGATTACATGTTACTTTTCCTTTCTCTGGAACATCCGGCAACAGACTTTATTCGTTTGTAAATGCAAATACGCTGATTCTTTGCTTTCGAAATAGAAAATAGAATTGTCATTTTGACCATCCTAGCGTAACCTTCGATTTCTTAAAAGGCGGAAGGACTAATGCTTCGTGGAAGCAAGAAATAGCCATCACTAAAGGAAGTAATAACTATCATGACATGAGTAGATACCCATGGAAGTTGATCCGGGAATGTTCTTTCACAATCATATAGGATCTAAACAAAGTTTGTTGCTATAGGAAGGATTGAGATTGAATAAGTTGGGTACGATCACAAATTGATCACAAAAAAACGGGGTGAAGGTCAAACTGATCTTCTAAATTAGGTTCCTTTTAGATAAAAGGACCGCCCGGAGATTTTATTTTCAAGTGGTTTTAATTTCAGGGGGAGGTCAGACAAACCAGTTAACTCCTCGTTTATTTGACCACGAAAGAGGAGTTTAACCGCAATATTCCAATATGGACACAACTATTTCTCGAATGTTCTGGCAATAAATAGTTAGGGTATAGCCTGAAAATTAAAGAAAGACCAAATAAAATCTTTGAGGAGAAATTTTGGGAGAAGATAATCTACCCTTTTTTGGCGAAAAGCCCATCCCTCTGAGCGTCATTAAAAAATTGGTTGGCAATAGCAGTAAAAGCCTCGGCTTCGCTATATGTTCCTAAATTCACCCAGGAAAATGCGAGGAGCGGAGCCCAGAGAGCCACTTTTCTTGTAACCTGGTACTCGTATGTTTTAATCTGATTCTGATCGGCATATAAAGTAAATTTAACCAAGAAACCTTCATTCCCGCTATAGGCGGGTATTAATGTAAACGTAGCAACCGAGAGATAGCCAAATATCAACGAAGGTAAAGAAAGTGGTTCCCATTTTACCTCGACAGAGGTGTAAAGTCCTTTTTCTGGCGGTTCTTCAACGTTAATTGTTTCCGAAAACATCCTGTTTGTTCTAAAAGCGGACTTAAGTGCATTGAAACCTCCCGCTTCCAAAATTGGAAACCTTTGCACGGTATAATACAGTTTCTCATCTTCCTTCTTGAATTCGTGTTGATGCAACGCCTCTTCGGGAAAGTTACGGTACGTAATGACACATCCTCCTAAGGATTCTCCCAAGGTAGCAAAAATTAAAAACATGGCTAAGTATTTTCTCAGTTTTGACATAAATTACTCCCGGAACATAAAAAATGCTCTGAAAGGTATCGGGAAGCGTTTAAAATTACCGATCTGATTCTGGTTCATGGCAATTTCAACCCGCCGATGCCCTCTCCGTGACCGCTGTGATTCTCACTAACATCAACCTTGAAAATCAAATTAGGGTTGAAACATATTAGAATTAATTTAAAATGTCAATTATTTAGCCTGTATAGATTGGCTATCAAAGAGTAGTAACTTGTTCTGAAAAAGATGCCCTGTCAAAATCCAATCTCTAATTTCTCGAAGATTTCAATTGGAACTACATTATTTCCTTCGTAATAACCAAAAGACCAAACTGAAAAAACACCATTTGAAGAAATTCCCCCCATCTATAGCCGCTTTCACTATTTAGAAACCCTTTAATTCTAAAAATAACAAAACCCTCTCCACCTGAAGTCGAAATAATGTGCCCATTCGACTTCTTAATAAAATCCATCATACTCATCCCATTTTTAATACTCTTTAGCTCATTTTCCATTTCGATGGAAAGCATTTTTAGAAAGATTTTTCTCATTGTAATTACCATAGTCAGTTATTTCCGTTCCGGTTTGAACTGGAGTTGGGCGCGATCACAAAATGATCACAAAAAAATGTTGATTAGGCCGTCGGCTCAACCTGAATTTTGTCGGAGGTCATATTCTTTCATTTTGAGTTGAATTCCGCGCCGCGACATTCCAAGCTTTTCAGCTGTACGGGTTACATTCCATTCCGTCTCATCGAGTGCTTGAATAGGCACAGCCTTCTCAGCTCGAACTGCAGCTTCCTTAGACAAAGTTTTAAAATCTGAACTATTTCCAAATCCGGGATTTTTCGGTAAAGAAGATTATTTATCACTAAAAGATGCACTACCGGTCCACCTAAGAGTTCCGTTTGTCATTGCCTATTGGACCGGCATGCGTTCAGGTGAGATATTCCAATTGAAATGGAATCAGATTAACTTAGATGAAGGATGGATCCGGCTTGACTCGGGAACCACTAAGAATGATAAAGGTCGGCTGATCCCGTTAGTGAAGGAAGTGTGTGAAATGTTGAGTCACTGGAAAAAAGTATCCGTGATTCAATGTCCTACATGTCCCTGGGTCTGTCATAATCAGGGGGAGAGACTGCTGCGGATCCAAAAGCAAATCTGGGACAAATATTGTGAAAGTGTGGGATTGAAAGGCAAGCTTTTTCACGATCTCCGCAGAACGGCTGTTAGGAATATGGTTCGTGCACACATTCCTGAAAAAGTCGCCATGGAAATCTCCGGGCATAAGACCCGCTCAGTATTTGATCGATATCATATTGTTTGCGAGGAAGATTTGATGGAAGCTGTTTCACTTTTGGAAAAGGGATAACCAGCAGAATAGGAACAGAGCTTGTCCTCGTATATGTAGATTCCACCTACGAACCCTCAAAAAGCCCGACCATAAGAATTAATGATTATTGAGAGTAATAGTGCCTAACGTCCGCATTCAGCCGCGCGCTTTGAGCGTCGGCTGCAATGCCCGGTTAGGCCTCGTTCCCTATGGGAGATCAAGCGAATCTCCCAAGCCCGCATACATATACTTGTCGCCGAACGTTTCGGTCAATGCAACAAAGCCCGGTTCACCAGTGCAATGACCGGGCGCTATGGTTTCCACACGCCATTCATCGCGCAGGGCCTGGGCGATGCGGCGGATTTCCGGCTCTTTTGTGAGAACGAGATGAAGGCCGCCAAAGATGCAGTGCACGCGATCTTCAATCGAGCGCGAGGCGGCGAGAATCTTTTCAATGCCGGGATGTGAACAGCCGGCTATCAAAACCAAGCCGCGCGGCGTGCGCAGGGCCAGCGAGAGTTCTCGCATTTCGCGCGTGCCCGGAACATCCGACACCACGGCAACGAGCCAAACATTGGCGGCAATCTCAGTAGTCTCCTTGACCCAAGTGAATTGCGCGTCTGGCCACGGCGTCCCATGGCGAATGGTTTCGGGCGGCCTGCCGTCATAGTACTGCATATAGGCAGGCAGCGCATGGCAACGTGGATAGAACACACCTGGAAGACTCGAACCAAAAACCCCATACAGCTCGTCGGGCGTGTAGATGCGTACGGCCGGATTGAGCTTAAGCAGATGGTTCAGTCCGCTGGTGTGGTCACCGTGCCGATGAGAGATCGCGACGAGATCGAGCTTGCCCAGGTCAATGCCAAGTGCCTCAGTGTTTTCCGCGAATGTACGTGCATTGTTACCGGTGTCGAACAGAATGCGCTTTCCCTCGAACTCGACGAGCGCCGCGAATCCCCAATCCTTCCTCAAGTCGGTTCGCTTGCCGAATGAGTCGTGGAGGATAGTTATGCGATTGCCCGCCATGTGTGAGGCCTAATCAGTTATTAGACAGTTACGGGACTGTAGCATTAAATTTTGAGGCGGGTCAATACCTCTTTCCAGCTACCAAACGGAATAGCTCTATACTACCCCATTATGTTGATTACCAACACAAACCCGCACTTTCAGGTGAATTTTCTTAATCCTTAGTTACTGGAAGGATTTCTTTCATTTTTTAGAATTGGAATTAAAATTTCGTATTAGATAATAATGACCCTGCCTATCACCTTTCAACACTTGCTTTCAAAAATCGCGCGATTACCCGCACTGCTCGTTTTTTTATGGTATTTTGTATTAGAATGACGGAATTAGTCCTAAAGTAAAGACAACGATTACAAACGAGGCTTCGTATCAAGCGAAGCCCATTATTAAAATTACTTTCACTTCCTAATGTCCACTATAGTAAAAAGCACATTAAGCCAAATTCCCAGAAGCGTCTGGATACTCGGCTTCGTCAGCCTGTTCATGGACATCTCCTCTGAAATGATCCATAGCCTGCTACCCCTCTTCATGGTTACAACACTTGGAACCGGGGTATTCATGGTCGGCCTGATTGAAGGATTGGCCGAATCCACGGCCCTCATCATAAAAGTCTTTTCCGGCACCCTAAGCGACTACATGGGAAATCGTAAAAGCCTTACACTTTTTGGCTATGCTCTTGGTGCTCTGACCAAACCGCTCTTTGCGCTGGCTTCCTCTTCCGGTATCGTGCTGGTCGCTCGTTTAATGGATCGCGTTGGCAAGGGTGTGCGCGGTGCGCCGCGTGACGCGCTCATCGCCGATATCGCACCAACAAATGTCCGGGGAGCCGCTTTTGGTCTGCGCCAGTCATTGGACACGGTCGGGGCGTTTATGGGCCCTCTTTTGGCCGTAGGTTTGATGCTCCTTTGGTCCAACAATTTTAGACGAGTATTTTGGGTTGCAGTCGTTCCCGGACTTATGGCAGTTGTATTGTTAGCAGCCGGCGTGCACGAGCCGAGCAACCCTCTGGCAAAAACCCGCAAGAATCCAATTCGCCGGGAGAGCTTGAAGCGTCTAGGTGCATCGTATTGGTGGATTGTTGCTATAGGTGCAGTGTTCACGCTGGCTCGGTTCAGCGAGGCATTCTTGGTTTTGCGTGCTCAGCAGGGCGGAATTCCAATAGCACTGGTGCCTCTTGTCATGGTGGCGATGAACGTGGTCTACGCGGCATCGGCCTATCCATTCGGTAAGCTCTCCGACCGAATCCGTCATTCTCACTTGTTGGCAATGGGCCTCGCCGTTTTGATATCTGCCGATCTGATCCTAACCACGAACGATCACTGGAACGTCATATTGGCAGGGGTTGCACTTTGGGGTGTCCATATGGGCATGACGCAGGGATTACTGGCAACGATGGTAGCTGAGAGGACACCGCCCGACCTGCGCGGGACGGCCTACGGATTTTTCAACTTGATGAGCGGCTTGGCAATGCTTCTGGCAAGCACGGCTGCCGGACTGATATGGGATCGGTTTGGAGCGTCCTACACCTTCTATGCAGGCGCTATTTTTTCTGCGATTGCGCTCGTCGGGTTGGCTTGGTCGATCTATCGCTCTGATCATTAACTAATGACAAATAATTGCCTATTTCATTCACTGATTTTGACGTTTTTCCTGGTGTCCCCTAATTCGGACTGTTAAATTTAAAATCGGGTCTTTTCATTCCCAAAAATGACGGTCAAAGAAGACTAGAAGCAAGACTTTGGAAAAACAAATCGAATCTCTCCCTTAACCTCTGATTCTTTCCCCAAAATCGATTAATTCCGTTTTTAACCTCGAATGAAGTTTAGGGCACCAATCCTGAGGATAACTGGAAGGAGTGTCGTAAGAACCGCTAACTGAAGAATAGGGTTTTTACTTAGAAAATTCAAAGTTTGCCACTACTTTTCCGGTGGACCCTACTTCGATCTCCTTCTCCTGAATTCCTAAAATCGGATGCCAGGCTATAATTTTATACTTTCCGGGAGGAATTCGATCAATGGCATAACTACCAGAAGGCCCTATGATCGCATAGTAGGGATTCTCAATAGGGTAAAAATAGGCATTCATATAATTATGCTGATCCATCTGTAAATGAAGCACACTACCCTTCTTCCGGATTATAGTGGGCTTATTTATAATTTGGCCCTTATTGGGCATAGGAAGTGACCCCACCCCTTTTTTAAGCCACTGACAGTTGGAGTTCCTGGGTGTTTTGGATTAATGTTTCTTTGTTCATCTTTGCAAATGCCTCGGGTGTGAAATCATTCAACGAACTGTGTGGCCGATAGGTGTTGTATTCGATCCGCCACTTCTCAATAATCTCTTTTGCATTCCTTAGATCCAGAAAATAATTCTCATTTAAACATTCATCTCTGAACCTGCCGTTGAATGATTCTATATAAACATTCTCAGTCGGATTTCCTGGCCGAATGACGTCCAGCTTGACCCCGTTACGGTATGCCCATTCGTCCAGCACCTTACTGATAAATTCCGGGCCATTGTCCACCTACAAAATCCATCGCCCAGATCTGATTTGCCCGAACCGCTTCAGGAAGAGGTGTCCGTATTACTGAAGCAAACTTCTTTCTTCTTCGAATACGCAAAGAGAGCTTCTCTGACCGATAAATCCGTTCCGTCCGCTTATGGTTGATTAGAAATCCTTTCCGGCGCAGGACTATGTATAGTCTCCAATGCCCATATCTGCTGAATCGTCCCGCAAGCTCCTTCATCCTCTTGCGAATCGAATCATTGAGCCCATTCTCCCGGGGCATATCGCTAAACACCCTTCTTGAGACCGAAACCAATGAACTGGCCCTTCTCTGTGACAGCCCAAAGCGCTCCATTATCCAACCTGCCGTTTCATGTCTGGCCTTGGGCTTTAGAACTTTTTTGAGAGCACCCCCTTTAACGCCTGAATATCCAGCGTCTGATCGGCAACTATCTGCTTGAGTCTGCAATTTTCATCCTCAAGGCTCTTTAATCTCATGATGTCTGAGACTTCCAAACCGCCATATTTGGCTTTCCAGTTATACAACGTAGCTTCTGAAATACCATTTTGCCGACAGAGATCGCTCGATTTGACTCCCACTTCGGATTATTTGAGAATCGCTATAATCTGATCCGGTGTATGTCTTTTCTTTCCCATGTTAAGCCTACTTGGGGTTGTTTTATCACCCGGAGACTCCACTTTCAAGTAGCCTTGATTTCAGGGGGGACGTCATACCTACTCTTGATACAATTCCACGGAGAGTTCTGTTCTCTTTTCGGGGAGGATCATGATTTCTTTAATTTGGACGGGAAATCTTTCATGCCAGATTTTAATCTTATATTTCCCGGGTGGAATATCAGATATCTTATAATTTCCTTCCTCATTGGTAACAACTGAATAGGGATTATCTGAAACGAACATCCAACTTTGCATGAATTTATGAGCATCACACTTTATACTGACGATCCCCGACTTCGAAAACAACCGGCTAATTTTTCTTCCCCTTGCCGGCATCGCCACGTTTATTAAGGTCTCGTCTTCAATTCGAAAATGCGTGTTATGAAGTACTGGATCTCCATTTGAGATTTCAAACGGGCTTCCGACTATTCCTGTTTGGACATGGGGAACAAAATGGCAATGACGATTTGCAATTACAATAGTAGAAAATACGGGCTTTTTCCCATGAGATATATTTTCAACGCTGACTACAACGTTCTTGATTCCTTTATTCACCGGGTGAACCAAAAATGTCTCCGACTCAACGACTTTCCCGCAAAACTCGGGAGTATTAATTACTCGAAAAACTTCATTCGGGGGGGCATCCCCTTTTATTCTTACAGTGCCAAAAAGCTCTCCACCATGATCGACGGGAATTACCTCATATGCAAAAACAGCTTGGATAAAGACTATTTTCAAAAATAGTATCAGTGCAAAGTTCGTCACAATTATCATTATCTTGAATCGAATACTGTACATCGTCACTTAGATTCCCTTAAAATAAAAGATATATAAATATTAATTTTTACACCTATTCTTCATCTTAATAATTGCTCTAATTACTGCATTAGATGCTTCTGAGTAAGGGCTTGCACCTCCAAGTGCAATTGCTTCGGTCACATTTTGACCGGCGTCGGCTCTTACCACCACCTCAGCAGCCGCTCTATGAAATTTCTTATGTTCAATCTTTAGTACTTCGTATTCGGGAAAACATTCGTGCTTTTTCCCATCTCCGTAAATCCATTTTCCTAAAACGCAAAGATTATCCATCTCTATTTCATCTGATTTTATTGATTTATCTGGATTCTTTAAATAAACCATAAGTTTAAGTTTCCAAATACTATGCGCATTTATGGCGTCATCAAAATTCAATTCGCTCCTTCTGTTTCAAATTATACCTGTATTTTTCAACCTGCACTTATATATAAGTATGCCCTATGTACAATTACCCGTTTCGACCCTGATAGATCACCCATCATATTTACGCCATAGTAAGCTAAATCTTATACCTTTCAATTTCCGATTTTAGAACGTTCACTTGTTGAACCAAAAGTGGCACCAATCGATCAAGGTCTTGCGCTAATTGAACGGTTTCATGTGAGGCACGATCTATTTCTTCCATCGAATCTGAATTGTAATCTGTGTCTTGCTTCCGTTCTTCAATGGGCCTTGAAATCTGCTTGGCTCCATCATCAGCATTCTCGACAACTTCTTTCATTTGTATACTTCCTTTACAATACCCTCGTAACAATTTTTGAACCATTCTAGCTGATTCCTTTATCTCTAACGCGAAATGAAATATTAGTTCACTCTCTTTCTCTTGCTGGCCAGTGGAAGACGAAATGATATGAAACATATTATTTATTTGTTCCAAAGCTAAATTCATTTGTCTGATTTGTACTACCTGTTCAGATCTTGCAATTTCGAATTTTTGAGAATTGACTTGCATCTTGTCTGTATTTTCTACGATTCTTTTCGACCCATTCTCAGATTCGGACGATAATTGAATACCATTTTCAATACTGGCAAAATGAATCTGAGAAGCATAGAATGATTTCGGCACTTTTAGCTGAACCTTACTCGTCAACTCAGAAATTTCATTCGTCGATTCAGCAGTTCGGTCTCCGAGTTTTTTAATTTCATTTATAATATCCCCTGATTCGATTTTCTGATCGCCACCCCTAGATACCGTAATAGCCAAATTCAGTGCCAAAAGTTTGGACTGTTTCGATACTTGCTCAAGAACGATCACAATCTTCCCAATTTGAGCTGAACGTTGCCTCAATTCGTGTAGGACATGGCCCAATAGGTGCACACTATCCTTAATACGTTTTACCCCCTCGAACGTCTTTTCTGCATTAGCACTTCCAATCAATTCGAAGTCACGACTGACAGGTTCTGAAAAAGAATTCAATTTCTTAGCATGTGCTTCAATCCCATTAACGGATGTATTTAATTCGAGTAGAAATCCAGTAGTTTTTCTGGACGATAGGGTAAATTGATCTATTCTATTAACGAGCGCGACTATGGAGTTGGCGGTTTCAGTAATAGTTTGAGAGGTATTATCCGCTTGTTTTAATAGGCGTGCCGAGGCACTGGCAATTTCTTCAGATAAAGATTCCGTCTCCTGAATAGACGAATAGTACTTATAAATGGACTTTATTGAACCTTCAATACACATGGCAATTTCTGAAATCGTTGAATTCATTTGTGCGACGGAAGACCCGCTGAAGTCAATATATGAGGGTTGTCTCCTAGCTCCCTTAGCTGCAAATTGTGATATAGTTTTGATCTGGTCCGATACTGAATTAAGATTTTGGGTTACTCCTTCAATATTCTTAACCATGGACATTAAGTTTTGCGACATTTTAGCAAGCGCCTTGGCAAGAACTCCTATCTCATCCTTTGAATCAATTTTTAAAGTTTTCGTAAAATCACCTTCAGAAAATGTTTTTGCCATCTGCAACAAAATACCGATCGATTTTGTAATGGTTCTAGACATAAAAGTAGAAATATAAATTGACGTCAGGAGACAAATTAGAGAAACTAGGGCAACTAATCCCATGGATTCTACGGGTTTCTTGCCTTTGCCACGAGTTTGACTTTCAATGTCCACCAATAGACGCCTATGCTTTTCTCCTAATTTATTAACCTCTATCTCTAAGTTTCGAATGCTGATTTGGTAATTATTTGTAATTGCCTTAATTTTGGTTTGAAATAGTTTATATTTTCCTTCATCAATAAACTGAAAGTCTCCCTTAAATCCATCGAGATAAATAGAAAAATCGCTTTTTGCTGACAAGAGGATTGTCCTGTCTTCGTCCTCAATAATCAACATTTCAAGTTCTGAAAGTCGTAAGTTAATGTTATCTCGCTCTTTGATCCAACCCCGCTTAAAATCTGCCACCTTTTGTTTATTCTCAATGTTCGAAAATATTTTATTTTCAAAGATTGTTAAACTATGAATTTCAGCAAGAGCCAGTTGTGTGTTTTCCACTATTTTTGCTTCTCGGTAAACCACTTGAAGCAACTGCTGATTCTTTTCCAACATGCTATTGATTCCGTAGTATCCAGAAAACGCTACAAGACTAAGCATTAGGATTATCACTCCAAATGCGAGTGCCAATTTTTTTCTTATAGAGAAAGTTTCAATATTAAACACTATTAACTTAAGTTGAGCGCCGGATATGTTTACGAGTAATCACATTACTGCGCTAGTTCTATCTATCAACTTGTCGGTCCCCTTTCCCTTAAGAAAATTCCTAACTTTCTATCTGCTCTATTGACATGTTTTATAATCCAGTCACTGACGATTTCGGACATCAACATAGCGAATCGGAGAGTAGTTTCTTCCTTTCGAAATACATTTTTTAGATCGGAATAATCTTCCCTAAATTTCGTGTGATGTGCGACATGAGAAAAACGATGCGGATATTGATATTTTTCCATAAGGTCTTTTTCAGCTTCAAAATGGACCGATATGTATTTCTCCAGATGACTCATCACTCCAATGATTTCTTGAGTTTGCCTCCCACGTTGACAAATGTTCAGAAATTGATTCACTTTTTGGAATAGTGCCTCATGTTGATCATCAATTTCTTTTATACCCCATTTCAATTCACTACTGCTTAGGATCTCCACAAATATCCCCCGTTATCAGATGCCCGGTTCACTTCTCTGTGGTGCTAAGAAATAGAGTGATCTCGTTACAAAAGCTCCTTAACAGAAATAAGCATAGTTTATATATTGTTAAGCATATAGTAAAAAACAAATAAGTCTATACCCTAAATAGGTTAGCTCTCATTCGGATATCTTACATTTGTAATTAAATTAGTGTATAATTTTAAATTTAAAGGGAAAGAAAACCTAGCTTAAGAGCGTACACTACAACTTCAAGCTTGCTATGCACTTTGAACTTCTTGAGGATTTTCTGTATATGTTTCCGCGTTGTCTCAGTACTTATTGCTAGCCGGTCCGCAATTTCCTTTGTCACAAGACCTTGTCCCATGAGAAATAAAACCTCATTTTCGCGGTGGGTAAGCGAAGGAATTTCATTTCTCTTATCAGGAGGTGAAATTACGTCGTACTTACTATTAAGAGGGTGAGACATTTTTCGGAATAAGTAAACGATAGTAAGTTTTTTTGTGCTTTTATTCGAAATTAGTAAAACGCTGAAATTAATCAAGATCTTCCGACCTGTGCTGGTAATGACCTCGTTGTCGAAGTTCTCAACTAATAGAGACTGGCTGGTGTTTTTAGAGATATTTCGATGTTTTATGATTAATAGATTTTTTCCTTTATCATGACTGCAGATTATATCCCAGCAATATTTTCCAATTACTTCTTTAGATTGATAGCCGAGAATTTCTTGGGCAGATTCATTCCAAAAGAGTATTTTGCCTTGGGCATTCGTCGCAAACATTCCGTCGGCAGTTTGATAGTTCATGAAAACTGTGTCCTCTTACACAAAAAGAAAATATGGTATATTTATAATCAGAAGTTGAACGAAACCCATTCAAAAGGGTTGTGACTATATTAGAAAATAATTTGTCTGTCAAGGATAATATAAGTAGAGTTTATATATGCCACGATCTCGATATGACACATTAATGGGAACGAGAATAAAAAGGATCAGAAGCCGCCTCAATTTGAATCAGACCGCTTTTGGGCAATTATTTGGTGTCACCCAGGAAGCGGTCTCTCTCTGGGAACGGGGAGGGTGTCCGGACTTAGCAATATTGTTGAAAATTGTCCAATGGGGAAAAACTACTGTGGAATGGCTTGTAACGGGGAAAAATAAAAAGAAAGAAGAAAGTATTTTAATTAAGAAGCGTCCATCAGCGATTGGCACTTTGCTGTCAGGAAATCGTAGAAAATATAGAAATGTCCCACTGCTTTATGATCACGTTTCAAATGGTCCTCCGAGAAAGATTACTGATAATAATGTTGCCGACTATTTTTGGCTGCCTCCACTACTCTTCAGAAAAAATCTGTTTTTGATTCACATGAGAGATAGCAGTATGGAGCCGATTCTACGAAAAGAAGATTTGGTGGCGTTATTCAAATGGTCTGATCCCATCCAAATATTGGAAGGTAATATTGTAGGTGTTTGGCTTCCGCAAGGAGGACTTACAATAAGATGGCTCGCTTCAAATAAGAAACAGTGGATCCTCTATTCGGAAAATCGCTTAGCTCCTCCAATCTTTCTTGAAAAGAAAGACACTTCCCAATTTTTTCGAGTAATCTGGTGGTGGGGAGTACAAACTCAAGATTAGATGCTGGATTTAGTCAAGAATAAGAAAGAATAAGCGTTATCAGAGGGGAATATTATTAAGCCATGGATTAACCGACTCTCCCTACTTTATGCGACAATTAGGCCAATATTTTCAGCAACATTGATTCATGGTCATGGCGATTCTTTTGCCAGGACATGGAACACGCCCGGGGAATTTGTTGAATGTAACTTGGCAAGAATGGGTGAAAGCTGAGACCTATGGGACAAATATTGTAAAGTGTGGGATTGAAAGGCAAGCTTTTTTACGACCTCCGGAGGACGGCTGTTAGGAATATGGTTCGTGCACACATTCCTGAGAAAGTCGCCATGGAACTTTCCGGGCATAAGACCCGCTCAGTATTTGATCGATATCATATCGTTTGCGAGGAAGATTTGATGGAAGCTGCTTCACTCTTGGAAAAGGGATAACGGGTTCCATCACGCAATATTCGTATCAATATAAATTTTACTGAATTCCAAAGATTATCGATGGTGTTTTGAAAATTGGAAGGACTGAAGCTTACTGGAAGTAAAGAAGGAGCGCTTAACAGCAAGAACCGTTTGGGCTAGAACCGCCGGTGGAAATCATATCAATATTTGGACCACAGTCGAAAAGGCCATAATGAACTTGCGTGTCTCCGACGACTTTGAAATGTGGCGCATAGCGAGTGTTCATCAACATTGAAGCCGTATTAGAGCAGACCAGAAGAGGTTGTCCTGTCTTAAATAGATGGTGGTCATCCAGAATAAATGAATGAGGAGAATCCGGAATTGTGCCCAAATAATACGCTACCTGACCGTAATCCTCACACCGGTCCTCAAGTTCAAGCTTAAAAGCACGGATGGTAATGGATTTAAACTCAATCATTCCTGCCTTGCGTTTAATCTCAGGATTTGTCAGCTCAATATTCGTTTTTGTAACTACGCGGATATCAAGACATCCGATCCTGGATAGCAATCTCCGAAAATCCTCAAAATAAAGAGCTCCGCCCAGGCATTCTCCAAGGATTACAGTATCCTCAGATAAATGCGAGGAAATTCTCCGGTCTGAAAACACATCTGAAAAGTAAAGCTCTCCTCCCGGTTTGAGAACTCGGAAAATCTCTGAAAACACTCGCTCTTTATCTGGTGAAAGATTGATAACGCAATTTGAAACCACAACATCGACAGAATCATTCTTAATGCCCAGGCTATTCAGGTCCTCTATGTAACCGTAAATAAATTCAACATTGGGTTTCGAAAAACAAAATCGATCCATATGATATTCGATATGGGATCGTGCCGTATCAAGCTGTTCCTCGGTCATGTCCACACCTAAAACCCGACCTGTAGAGCCGACAAGTTTTGAGAGAATAAAACAGTCCCTGCCTGATCCTGAACCCAGGTCAAGAACTGTTTTTCCTTTAAGTTCCGGAGGCAATGGGGAACCGCAACCATAAAACTTGGCCATCACGTCTGGATGGATATCTTTCAATACGCTTTGAATTTGAGGTGATGGTGACTCTGTGAAACAGCAAGCGCTTGTTTTCAAATCCTGATTTGATTTGAGAACCACCCCATAATAGTTCTTGATACTTTCAAGTGTGATCGATTCTTTTTTCATATTATAACCTTAATGATTATGAGGACTAATATAATGACCAAAAAGGTGTTCCAATTCTTAGAACCCCTAGCACAATGGAGCCTCAAAGGAACAGTAAAGAAATAAGCCTATCATAAGATTCGCAAAACAAAAACAGCAAAAAACAATTCAAACAATTTCATGTTGAAAGGAAGACCTCTTTTGAAGTTTTCCGGATCGAGAAATGCACGTTGAAAACTTCGAAGTTTTGAAAACTGCGGGGACTAAAGCTTCCTGGAAGCAAGGTTTCACGACACCTAAGAACCGAAGTTTTAACTAGGTTGAAATCTGTAAAGTTTACTTATATCCGGCCTCCCCGACATGACCCTTCTCTTGAATTCTCCCTTTCTTCTGCTGTTCATATTCAGGGTATACGACTTCATCAGATTTGAATTCAAAATTGATAGGGGAGACTTTTCCCGAGACAACAGTAACCTTCTGCTCAGCAATTTTCATATGAGTATGCCATGCCGTAACCGAATAGCTCCCGGAGGGAATCTTATCGATCTGGAAACTTCCATCCGATTTGCTTATCGCATAATAAGGGTTTTCCACAACGTAGGCCCAATTCTGCATAAACTCATGCATTCCGCAGATCCATTGGGAGATGTGGAGACCGGGCTCAAAATTTAATTGACCCGACTCCTCGGATTTGATCGGAAGTGGGGAATTAAAAATAATTTTGCCCCGCTCGCTTTGATATACCTGAATATTATGAACCACCGGGTCGTCGTTAATAACCTTGATGGTTTGATGGTTTTTCACAACGGATACAAACGGATGAAAAACACAATCTGTAGAATGAATGATCCCTTCAGGCGTCGGAAATACTTTCCCCTCTTTCACTCCCTTAACGGTTATAACCACGTCTTGAAGACCACCATCTTTAGATACATTAAACTCAGAAAGGAGGCGATTATCATTTCCGTCCGACACTTTTTTGCAGAAAAACTCAAATGGGTAAAGAACCAGATGAAAAACTCGGGGATCAGGCAAAGCCCCTTTCAAAAATACTTTGCCATTTATAGTACCACTCTCTTTAACTTCACTCTCCCTATACTCGTCGGCATATGCGCTGCTTGAAATACCGATCAAACTGACAAAGGTGACGGCTGCAATTCGGAAACAAAACACCTGTTTGATAAAAAGTTTCAACTTAAAAACCATGTTCATACGAAAAATATAAATGTTTTACTATCCAAATACAAGGATTACCCTTTATTATAAGGTTGGATAAAAGGGAGGAGTGTGATCTTGTTGCTTTCTATGGCAATTTATCAAGGAATACTCTTTCACATTAAATAAAAATTTAACTAAACTTTGTTGATACAACGTTACGGTGTTAGTCACCGTGAATCCTCGCCAGAATAAATTGGTCTAAACTTAAAACGATTTTTCCTTTGCGGCTCGACAGAACAAGAGTCTCAAGTCATCCTTTAGGGCGATATCTATTTATCTCATGGGGAGGAACAATGAATAAGATCGTTTTGACATTGCTCATATTATTGACTGGGTGTGCAAATGTAAAAGAGATGAAGGGTCCGAACGGTGAGACAGCGTATCAAGTCAAATGCGGCAATGCAGTAAAAGAAAAGTGCAGTGAGAAAGCGGCTCAACTTTGCCCAAAAGGCTATACGAAGCTGAATCGCAATTCGAATCGGTACGATGATCTATCTAAAGTAGGGAATTTAGGGCTTTTGGAAATAAAAACAGATTCAACAACAACTCTATTAATTACCTGCAATCAATAAAAATAAAGTGGGTGAGGATTACGAAAAGAAAGGTTGGATAGAGAAGAAGACATGGGACCTGTAGAATTCTGGAAGAGATTTTCAAAGTATGAAAAAGCTAAATTCTGACAAAGAAGGTTAGAGCCTCACAATCTTTTCAAGTAACTGAGCCGCAGTGGGCATAGATTCTAGAGAACATGCTCCTCCATTTGTTGATCCGGAAGTTGTTCCAAAAATAACCTGGCTTCCTTTTATAATCGTTGGCGAAGTGTAATTTCTGAGCGGATGACCTTCAGGAAGATTATTTTGGTTTACTTCTTCAAATTGAAACCCTGTCAATTGAAGAGTTCTTCTGGCCAAATCAACATTTGGGCATCCATCGAAAAATATCAATTTTAGGTCAATCATTGGTTTATTCTACTCATTCATTAAATGGGAGAAAAGAAATATGAGATTTACCATTTGAACTCTACGATGGAATAATCCCGTGTCAGGCTGCGAATTTCAGGAAGGATTGAACAAGAAGCCCTTCCATGTATTCTACTTGTCACCATATCCCGGCATTATTTCAACGGGCGTGCCATCAGGTACTGCTCGCCAAATTTCGTCAATTTCCTGATTTGTAACCGCAATACATCCGTCAGTCCAATTGAAGAACGTGTGTAATCGCCCAACAAATCCAAACCCATTTCTCATGCCATGAATCATAATAAGTCCACCGGGTTTATCACCTTTTGCTAATGCAAGTGATGTTTCAGAATTCGATGGATAGGAAATATGAAGAGCCTTGTAAAAGGAACTGGCCTGTTTATGGTAATCAATTGTATAGATGCCTTCCGGCGTCCGTCCGTCACCCTCTTTTCGTTTCGGACCAACTGGATTACGACCTAGAGAAACGTGGTATGAACGCATGAAAGTGTGGTCTTTATAGAGCTCAAGCGTTCGAGATGATTTTGTTATTACCAGGCGGTTTGAGAAACTGCCATCAGGAAGTGGAGAATTAGGCCAATTTGCCCAAATAGGAATTACGGCAAATGTGATAATTGTAATTGTTAATACTATTCTTTTCACAATGTTTTTGGACCGTTATCTTGGGAATTATCCTTATCACTTTCTTGGGAAAACTCGCCACAACTAAATACGTTTCTTTATCCAAGGATCATCTGGCTTCACACGTTCTGCCTCCCAGTCAGCTGGCAGGTCCATTAATTCGACTAGCGTAGCATCTCTCTGAAGGAGATGATTCCTTCCGCACACTTTAGGAATTTCACCCGGATGCTCGTCACCACACAGGAATTGCCAATCACCGTGTGACCTAGAAACGTAAAGTATTGGTCTAGAGTTCTCAAAAACATGTGAACAAATAAATGCGGCCATTTCCATTGCGACCTGCCCCATAGCCCAATATGACTTTTTCCACGTCATGAGAGGAGAAATATTCACTATGCTGTACTCTGGCATAGTGAAGGTATTTTATCTGTTCAAAACGATGATTACCAATTGAAAGTAGCGATAATATGAAATTTGACTCAAGTCATGACTTCTGGAAGTTCTTTGTTTTTAGATTTAGACTCGATAACTGAAAGAGTCCGTCTGCTATTTCTCCTCCGTTATGAACCTATAAGGGCCTGGCTTTCATTTAAAGCCTGGCCCTTATTATTAAATTAGAAAAGGAAAGTCTTACTTTCAGCTCCTGGCAGAATAATCTGTATATCCCTTTTCACCGGGAGTATAGAAAGTAGTGAAATCAGCTGGCAACGGTGCAATCCCTTTTTTCAAAACGGTTATCAGGTTCGGATTGGAGATGAAAGGGCGTCCAAATGCAATCAGATCCCCCCGCTTTTCATTGAGATCGGCTTCAGCCCGTTTGCCATCATAACCTCCTGAGAGGATTAGGGTGTTTCTAAAGGCTTTCCGGATCTTCTCCTTAGTGCTCGGCTTAACCTCTGGAGCCCCCATTGAGCTATGATCAACCAGATGAATATAGACCAACCCCGTCTCCTGAAGTTTTCCTGCCAGTTTTTCAAAAAGGTCTTCCATCTCGGGATCGATCGCCATAGCGTTAAATACTCCATAGGGAGAGAGTCGGATCCCCAAACGGTCTGCACCTATCGCCGAAGCAACACGGGAGGTAACAATCGATGCAAACCGGATACGATTCTCTACGCTGCCACCCCATTTATCTTTCCTCTTATTGGAGGCGGTATTTAAGAACTGATCGATCAGGTAGCCGTTTGCTCCATGTAGCTCCACTCCGTCAAAACCGGCTTCAATCGCAAGCTTACTGGCTTTGACATACTCTTCGAGGGTATTTTCAATATCCGCCTCAGTCATCTCAACAGGAAGCGGAAGAGGCTGCTCACCCTGTTGGTCGGTCCACATCTTTTCGGGAGAAGCTACAGGAGAAGGTGCCAATACTCTCGCTTCTACTGGCAAATTCAACGAATGTGAGATTCTCCCGGTATGCATCAGCTGAACAAATATTCTCGATCCGGCTTGATGAACTTTGTCGGTTACTTTTTTCCATGCATTTTTTTGTTCCTCAGAATAAAGACCGGGAATTCTTGGATATCCCAAACCGTTCGGAGAAGGGGATGTCCCTTCAGTAATGATCAACCCTGCTTCGCCACGCTGGAAATAGTATAAAGCTACCAATTCCCCCGGGATGTTTCCCGTTGAACGATTTCGGGTCATAGGAGACATGACGACCCGATTTTTCAGTTCAAGTTTTCCCAATTTATACGATGAAAATAAAATATCAGACATTTACAAACTCCTGCGTGGTAAATGATTTTTTACATGACCCTATTTAGGCATCATACTATTGAAAGTGGAGTTGTTAAAGGGAAAATTTGTCTTTCCCCATGAATAAGGTGGAACTCCGTAAAGACAAATTTATCTACGAAAAAGGCTGTGGTTCGTCGATGTTGTGGAATATTAGTGAATGGAATTCCAACGGGAAGAAAGAAAGATTTTTTAAATACACTAGAAAATGAAATCAAACAGGCGATGAAAAGAAAATATTTCATTAATTACCGTTTAAAGTCTTGGATGGGAAATCGGAGCTCAGGCCTGCGACTTTCTGGAAGTTGTTACTAACTAACCAGATTACATCCTGGCAAGTGCATTGACATTTTTCCCTGCATACCATTACTCCTATATCAGCACAGCCCGCTAAGAACCAGGACTTAATTGTCCGACCCATTAGATCCTATTAAGTCGTTGGAGTTGTTGTCTTAAACACAATAAAAATAAAAAGTAGAAATGATCCCAAAGTTATCAAGGATCCTGCAATGGCGCCAATTTCCCCCTCCGGGATTCCAGAAAGAACCAGGGCAATACTTGGAGCCAGGATCAACAAACCTAAATTTGCAATCCAAAAATGGATTTTTGCCAAACCCATAGAATCGGCCTTTGGGACTACCTGATAAAACATGGCAAATAGTGCCATTGAAACCCAACCAACCAGATTCAAATGAGCATGCACCGGCATCATCCTATGATTATGACGGGCTGCCATCCCGATACCCAGAAACATTCCTAAAACCACATACATGAGACCAGCCTTCAAGAAATTCCCAGAAATCTTATTCATTTTATTTTCTCTCCTTTGGTTATAATGACGGGTATTGATCTAGCAAACTTTTTATTGATGTAATAAGGTTTAATAGCGCAGACAAGATACGAAGAAAGCCGGCATCAAGTCAATTCTTTTCTGTTTGTTTGGAGTTATAAAAGGGACAGTTTCCTTCAAATGGATAAGGAATGCCGATTGTAATTAAATATCGAACCAGACGGCCCAAGGTTGTTGATTGCTGGAAGTAAGGAATAACCATCACTAGATGAGTCGATGCCCATGGAAATTTATCGGGGAATATTCTCTCACATCCATAAATTATTTAACTAAAGATTGTTGCAATAGGAAGGATTGAGATGGAATAAGTTGGGCACGATCACAAATTGATCACATTTTGAGAGTCTTAAGAAGACGTTAATTATCGTAACTCTTTGAAAAGAAAGAGTGCCCCCGGCGCGAATCGAACGCACGCTCACGGTTTAGGAAACCGTTGCTCTATCCAACTGAGCTACGGGGGCGAAAAACAGGTTTTTATTATAATCAAGGTCAGGCAGAATTAATAGATTTTTCTTGTCACCTACCCCAACAACGTGGTTACTAAAATGATAAGACAGCGACATTGCGGAATCATGTCGCGAGCAAGCTTTGTGGCTCGCTCCAACTGAGCTGCGGGGGCTTGAAAAGAAAGAAGGTTATTATAATTTAGGAGGGATCAAATGAACAGATTTTTTTTCGAGAAATAACTCCCTTAGAGAACTACACATATTTTTCGAAGTGGAGCTGTTTTCTATCAAAACCGATCGATTTGAGTTTTTCCCGTACGGCATCAACCATCGAAGGAAGTCCGCAGAGATAGACCTCTTTGCCTTCCGGCTTTTCGATCCATTTTCCAATTTTATCCTGAACATGTCCGCTCTCCCCTTTCCAATTCAGGGGCCTGCTGACGACAGGGATAAAATGAAAGCGCGGGTGAATTTCTGCCAGATTCCGAAACTCCTTTTCATATAAAATCTCGTTCTCATTCCTGATGCCGAAAAAGAGATAAACCTCTTTTGAAAATCCCTGGTTGAAAATCGATAGGATCATACTACGCAACGGAGCGATCCCGGTTCCTGTCCCCACAAAAAAAAGATCAGAATCAGCCAGATTTCTTATTATAAAAACGCCATCCGGTCCATCAATCGGAACCTGGACTCCTGGTGAATAGGAGAAAAAAGAGTTCGAAACAAATCCCCCTTCGACCCGCTTGATGCATAGTTCCAATAGAGTCGGGTCCATCGGTGGAGAAGCGATCGAGTAAGGCTTTCTGATTTTTTTACCCTCTTTCACCAGATGGACCGAGATGAATTGACCGGCCTTAAATTCCAGTTCTTGACCCGGCGGCATTCTGAGAAAAAAACTCCTGACAGAAGGAGAGAGAATATCTATTCGTTCAAGTGTCGTTGTGTAGATTGTTCTTTCTCGCATGTTATTGACACTTTGTCGGCTTCCTGGTCATCTCCGTACCCTTGCCTGCTCCCTTAGCCATCTCTGCCGTTTGATGGATAGTTTGCAATATCGGACCAGATAGAGATTGCTTTTTTGCATATTCAAGCGGTTTCCATCTTTAAATTTGACTGCGTAATCTTTGGGAGGGTTACACATGATTAACCGTGGAAGGAGGATATTGGTCGCATGCCCATTTTTGTTTTTTACGGTAGCAACGACGAGAATGTCTTTATGGGTCAAGTCATGATAACTAAACCGAATCCGCCAGAGGAATTGTGCAACTTTATTGAAATCTTCATTGTCCACTTGCACCTGATGACCACTTGCCAGCATCAGTTTTTTCATGGATTTTCCGCTTCTTTCTTTAAAGATCAGGAACTACATGAGAGCATGGAACATCCTGATTTTTTTCTCGCCCATTCAGGGCGTTTCCCTGCAAAGTCTTCCTTTTCGGGCTGGTCCTCATACGGTTTCCGGAGCAGGTCATGAAGCTCATGAACCATGGAATAGTCTCCCTGTTCCGCCTTGTCTATGGCCAGCTGTGCGAGATAGTTTCTAAATACATATTTGGGATTCACCCTGTTCATTCTTATTCTTCTAATATCATCTGACAGATTCTGTTCGCGCAAACGGGAAATATATTTCTTCATCCAGGTTCCAAATCGTACTTTATATTCTTCGGTTATCTGTTCCGGTCTATAATAGGCGTCACTGAATTGAGCCGAAAGAGCCTCGGCGGACCATTGAACCCATGACTCGTTCGTACCGATCTTTGACAGATTCCTGTAAAATATTGTCATATCCGTTTCAACGGCTTGTAGCAGCGCAAGGAGTTCCGTCGTCAAAACGTCATCTTTCTGCACCTGAAAAGCTGTCAGTCCGAGTTTTTGGGCCATCATGGCTTGCCACCCGTTTTCGTAATGCTTCGAGTAGTTATTCAGCGCCTGTTCGAACGGTTCTTTCTTTCCTACTAAAGGATAAATGGCATAGGCCAGTTGCAGAAGATTCCAATGGGCTATTTGAGGCTGATGAATATATCGATACCGGCGGCCTGCGGAATCCGTTGTGTTGGGCGTCCAATCCGGATCGTAGTTTTCAAGCCAACCATAGGGCCCATAGTCAATGGTCAGGCCGAGTACCGACATATTGTCCGTATTCATGACCCCATGAACAAATCCGACCCGCATCCAGTGAATGATCATTTCGGCCGTCTTTTTGCAGACCTCTTCAAACCAGGTGATATAGGTTTCCGGTGAAGGTTTACCGAGGTGGGGAAAGTCGACGAGAATCGTGTAGTCCATGAGACGTTTCAGTAATTCCAGTTCGCCGCGTGATGTAAAAATCTGGAAATGTCCGAATCGGGTGAAAGAGGGGGCTGCCCGACAGACGATGGCTCCCGGCTCTGGCCTCGGATTTCCGTTGTAAAACATATCCCTAATAACCTCCTCACCGGATTCAATCAGGCTCAATGCCCGGGTCGTCGGCACACCAAGATGAAACATCGCTTCACTGCAAAGGAACTCCCGAAGCGAAGATCGAAGCACAGCCAGCCCGTCCGCGGAGCGGGAGTATGGAGTCGGACCCGCACCTTTAAGCTGTAATGTCCACCTCCTTCCTTTTTGACTGATCATTTCACCCAGGTTGATCGCACGGCCATCTCCCAGTTGACCCGCCCAACTGCCGAATTGATGTCCACCGTAACAGGACGCATAAGGATCCATCCCGTCCAGGAGCCGATTTCCGGAAAAGAGCTCAAGAAATTCGAACGATTCACAAACCTCGGATGAAAGATTGATTTCATCGGCCAATTCACGTGAATAGGCCACCAATTTTGGACGCCTCATTTTTTTTGGACTCACCCGCGAATAACAGGCTCCCTGAACCTCTCGCCGGTAATTTTCGGTTTCACGATCAGCTGGAAGGTCTTGTGTAAATCGATTGTCGAATCTCAAACCAGCTAACATTTTCTTTTCAATTTCGGAACTCATTTCATTCTCGCCATGATGAGAAATATAACATTTCTTACGATTACCATTATAAAACAGAAACAGTACCGAGATCTTCATTTATTTTTAAATGCAATAAATCATCTCATACACGAAGATCGGTAGGGTATTCATTCCAGAGGAGTTCTTATGCGAGATTTAATGATCTAAAGTAGAAAAACCTGAGGGAGATTGCCAACGAGATATAGAATGGGAATCAGAGTCATGCAAGGAGGGAACTGTGCAACCAAACGGGATTAGTTCGAAAAATAACGGATTTCATCATCCGTCAATTCCGTTACCCTCTCTTCATAAATACCTTCATCATGAAAAGCCGGAGGCCCGGAGACCGGCCTGTCCCTTTTGGATAACTGAACGGGTGAAGTGAGGGAACTGCTGATCGGTTGAGGTGAAACCGGAGGTAAATCTTGTTTGTTAACGGTAAGGTCGGGTTCGAATAATGAATCGAAAATTAATACAGGAGAGCCCTGATAGGTCATCGCAGTATATTTAAAGAGACGGATATCAAATTTAAGATAGGATAGGAAAGCCTGCCATTCGGGGTAAGATGGCGTTAATCCCAGGATAAAGGGAGGTCGTTGAGGATTAAAATCATTTTTATTTAGATTGGCAATGGCGTTGCCGTTCTTTTCCACCCAGGCGGCATGGGCGAGAATTTGAGCCGGGAAATCTTTCGAAGGCGCAAGGATTTCAATGATTCCGAGCCTTTTTTCGGCCTTATTGATGGCAAGCATAAAAGGAAAATCGTCAGAATGAATCTGAATTTTGTTCCCAATGATCATTAAGTCCGGCTGGATGTCTCCCAGAAAAGGTACCAGGAGTTCAACCATCTGATGATAGGGAACTTTACCTACGGGAACAAATTGGCTCAATTTTCTTTTCCCTCCTCACGACATTACTCACCAGGTGAAAAAAATGTTGCCCCTGGCACATCACTTTCTATGAGAATGCGTGTCATGATATTGATTGCCTTTTTAATCAACGGATGTGGACCGTTCATCAGCGGCATTTGCTCCGCGATCGATTGCAATATCAGGGGATCTCGCAATAGATATCCGGTACTTCGAAGCGATTTGCCTAGAAACTTTTCAACACCGAATTGAATCTTATCAAAGGTCTCTTTTGCTTCCTGGACCGATACCACATCGCACACACCAGCGTAAATGATGAGGCCTGGCTTTGAAGCATATAACGCTTTTATTATGGAATAGGTTTCAACTAGATTTTGAGGTTGGGAATCCATGAAAACGACGACCTCATTCACTCTCGATACCCATTCCCTATTTTGAAGTATCATGGAATTCGATTTGGGAAGATTGATCAGAACCCATTCGGCAAGGGTCTCTTCCCGGCTTAACAGCTCGACCAGTTTCTTATCCCGTTCCCGATCGGAAGACGGAAGTGAACCCAGGTCTAAACGGATATCCAGGACTCTCAAATGGTGTTCTACGTTTCTAAAAATCTTATTCTCTGTTGGGTAGAGGATATCGGAAAGTCCGAGGGAGACCGGTTTGAGGCCAAAGAGCGATTCAACATTCGGCTGGCGTTTTTCAATATCGATTATAAAAACTTCTTTGCCAAGATGAGCCAGGTCCAATCCAAGATTACAGGTGAAAAAAGAAGTGGGAAGATTGGAACAGCTACTTAAGAACGGGACAATTCTCTTCTTCTTTTTAGGTAGGTCTGCTTCTTCAAAAGGATTGATACCAACGGTCCGCTTTTTTTCATCCGGTGTTGACTTGGAAAGAAAAAAATGTGAAATTTCTTCCAGATCTTTACTCAGTGTTTTCTCCTTATGTATCATCGCTTCCCTTTCAAAAAAATTCGAAAAGATCCGATTTTATGAAGAACTGGTGTCCACCCTCTTTTGATCTTGCGTGGTGTGGGACTGGCTTGCTGCTTCAGCCGATTCCTGAGGCGGTTGAACCATGACCAGAATCTTTTCGACAGACGATTCGCGATTCTGATCGGGCAGGACGGTCGTCGCAATCGTCGTTTCTTCCTCTTTGACCGCTTTTTTTAGTCTTGGGTCCGGCCAGATAAATTCCGGTTCTCCCATCTGAATGATTTCAATTGCGAGCTTTTGATAATCTTCCGCACCAAAGGAATGCGGATCATAAGCGGAAATAGGACATCCTTTTTGCGCCGCCTCTTTTAATTTCACATTTTGACGGATAATGGTCTTTAACATCAGACTATCAAATTTTTCCAAAATCTGCTTTAAAATCCCCCTGGAAAACTGGCTATGGTGATTATACACCGTCGGCAACGCCATGACTTTAACTTCGTGCCGTGCATTTTCTTTTAACAAATCAATAGTTTCCAGGAGTTTATCGATTCCTTGTAAGGAAAAAGAGCTCGGTTCAATCGGAACGATCACTTCCGTGGACGCCATCAACGCATTGAATACCAAAAGGCCTAAATGAGGGGGACAGTCGATGATGATAAAGTCGTATATAAAAGGTGTCGTGAGTCGATCGATATGATAACGAAGCTGACGTTCCCTTTCAAAAGTACCTGACAGATATTGTTCAATTGCCGATAGTCGGACGGTGGTGGGAGCAAGATCAAGTCCCTGATAGACCTGAAGTTTGATAATATCCTCCAGACTAGCCTGTTTCGTAAAAACATCAAACAGGCCGACCTCAACCATGCTTTCTTTAATATTAAATCCGGAGGTGGAGTGACCTTGCGGGTCGAGATCAATCAGAAGGACTTTTTTGCCAAATTCAGCCAGATATGCGGAAAGGTTAATGGCGGTTGTGGTCTTTCCGCATCCCCCTTTTTGGTTCATAATGGAAATAATTCTCATTTCAAACCTCCCATTTTAAATGCGTTGAATGGAAAAATATTTTATAACTCTTTGAACTTAAAGGTTAAAAATAAATTTAACGAATTTAGAGGTTGAGCTGTGAGACCTTTGAACAGAGAATTTATCCAATAACCCTCCCTAATCTGGCACCTATTTTTCGCATATTACAGGAATTTTATTCCTATAGGTAGTATAACGGTTTTCAGTTATACCATAGCTTGTGTAGATGTCAACAAAAAAAAGTATTTTTTTTAATTATTTTCAGCTAACCTAGGCTGGGCTACCCCTCAGGGAGGTTTTTTTGGGCTTACGTTTAATCATTGATGGATACAACTTTATCGGAGGAAGTGTCGCACTGGCTCCTAATATGCAGAACGAACGGGAACACCTGATTACTCGGCTTTCGGAATATGAAAAAATCAGGCATATTCCTATTTGCGTTGTTTTCGACGGCTGGAAAGACGGGAGACCGACGCAGACTTTTGAGATGAAGAAAGGAATCGAGGTGATCTTTTCCCGTATGGGAGAGAAAGCGGACCAGGTGATTATCCGTCTGTTGGGTAAACTCAAAGAACAGTGCATTGTAGTCAGTTCAGATCGGGAAATCAGAAATTATGCCCATAAAGTAGGGGCAACTTCCCTAACTGTAAGGGAATTTCAATTGAAACTCGATCAATCCGGACAAACGTTATTGCCAGAAATAAAGGAAGAAGAAATGGAGGAGTTGCCTAGAAATAAAAAGAAGGGAAATCCGAATAAACTTTCCAAGAAAGAGAGAGCCAAAAACATCAAACTAAAAAAACTATAATTTATGCGATAGCTCTGATAATATCAGATAAAATAATGATCCCGTAACCAGGTTAAATTAATGAAAAAAAATAAATGGATTTCCCGCCCACCGCTTCATACGGGCCGTTCTCATCCGGCAACAACGGTCTACAAAGAAAAGATTTACCTGTTCGGAGGCGGCGGTCCCGGATTTAAAAGCCTAAACAGCGTTGAAGTTTTTGATCCTAAGACAAATCAGTGGTCGTTTAGAAGAGAAATGCCGACACTTCGATCAGGGTCCATGGCCGCGACAGTGAATGATAAAATATATGTCATGGGTGGCGGATTTAAAAAGCCGGACGGAAAATTCCAATTTTTCAATATTTGTGAAATCTACGATCCTGAAAAAGATTCCTGGGAAAAGGGACCGAATCTTCTACAACCCCATGACTACCCCGCATGTGCAATTCTTAATGAAGAAATCTATATTCTGGGCGGTCACCACCCTAACGCCACCGAAGGGGGACCGCAGACCGATCCGGGATTTTCATTTTGTGAAAAACTCAATTTGAAAAGTGGGACCTGGACGGAAATTGCGCCCTTAAATTATCCCCGATTCGCGCTCTCCAGCGGCATTCTTGGAAACCAGATCGTAGCTTTTGGAGGCGTCGCGTTCTCACCAAAAGGATTTTCCGAATTTGACGTCATTGAAGTCTTTGACCCTGTATCAAATCGGTGGAGCAATGATCGGCGTTTCACCCTTCCCTGGCCAGCCGCCGCACAGGGTGGCATGACTTTTAATCAATCGGTCTATCTTTTCGGAGGATATAATCCGGAAGGTATTCATCCACATGCGGCCTATTATCAGCCCGAAAAAAGAGAATGGGAACTCCTCCCCCCGATGGATGAACCGCGCGCCGCCTTTACACCGGTAGTCGTTAATCGAGAAGTTTTTCTGGCGGGAGGCTGGGCGAAAGATGGAAGGTCTGTTTTGAACACCGTCACAAGCCTGAAGCTGACAGATTGCTGAAAAAACTCATTTGTTTTGTTCTCGTCGTTCGGCAGGTCCGGCTGCCTCACGGACTCGGGGGCGCTCAAGGCCTGATGCCACTTATACGTGGCATTTTCACCCTCACGCACTGTTCGAGTACGCTCCGGTTGTCTCTCTCCTGCGGGCCTGACGACCTACAAATAGAACTTCAAGTGATGGAAGTCCTCGGCAGAGGACAACTGAAGTTTTTTGAACAATCTCGAAATTCTAAAATATGAGCAAGTGGAAATTACTAAAGCCGATGGGCCTGGAACGATCTCACTGCGGCGCCGCAGCAGCTGGTGGAAAACTTTTCGTGTTTGGCGGAGGTGGAATCGGGTTCAAAAGTCTGCAGGGAGCTGAAATATATGATCCATTAAGAGACTTGTGGAACGAGATAACGCCAATGCCGACTCTCCGGTCCGGACTTGTGGCCGCTTCCCTTAATAACCTGATTTATGTCATGGGAGGAGGATTCAAAAATCCGGACGGGACATTTAATTTCCTGACTGTGGTTGAACTTTTTGATCCCATAAATCTTTCCTGGCAGAAGGGACCTTCTCTTAAGAAGAAGCATGACGCCCCCTCGGCCATTACCCATCACAACGAAATATATCTTTTTGCAGGACATCATCCTGAGGCTACCGGTGGTCCACTGACCGATCCTGCTTTTTCCTGTTCAGAAAAGCTCGACGCGAAGAATCATGTCTGGGAAGAGATCGCCCCGCTTCCAACTCCCCGCTTTTCGCCGGCAACCGCAATCGTCAATGATCAAATCTGGGTGATGGGAGGGGGAGCCTTCAGAGAAAATCGCTTTCATAATTTCGACCTCATCGAAGTTTATGATGCCCAAAATGAAAACTGGATCACGAATCCTCGTATACGGCTTCCCTGGCCTTCTGCAGGATTGAGCGCCTGCCTGTGGAAAGACAGAGTCTATGTTTTTGGAGGGAATGACGGGAATGGCATTTCCAATCGTTCCGCCGTATATGACCCGTCTGTAAACCGGTGGGACAATCTTGAACCCATGCCCCAACCCCGAGCCGCAGCTGTAGCTGTGGTTATCCAGGATGTGATTTATCTTGTCGGAGGCCGCGATGCGACGGGAAAAACACCGACATCCTCATTGATGGCATACTATCCTGATTGAGCTTTGAGGGGAAGGTTAACGTTGAAAAAGGAGTCTGGCACCTCAATTGCGTTTAAAACTTTTCTTTGTCAAAATGGAGGAATTACATGGATAGCATCGAATTGAAAGCCCTTCAGACCCCGCTGAAAAGTCAGTACCGCGACGATCCCGGAAAAGCAAAGGTGACACTTGAAGCAACAGGCACCTTGGGAGAAGAAAAGATCACCTGCAAAATTGATACGGGTAAAAAGATTATCGAAGCCGGTCTTCACCCTAAAACCGGCGGGGATGGTTTTTCCCTCTGTTCGGGAGATATGCTCCTTGAGGCGCTCGTCGCCTGCGCGGGAGTGACATTGAAAGCCGTTGCCACTTCCATGGGTTTATCGATCAAATCAGGACGCGTCAAAGCAGAAGGGGATCTGGATTTCCGAGGCACACTGGGAGTGGCCAAGGATATTCCGGTGGGACTTACGGAAATTCGCCTCAGTTTTGAGCTGGAAACGGATACCTCAACCGAAGTGCTTGAAACTCTACTTAAGCTGACTGAACGCTATTGCGTGGTTTATCAGACTTTGCGCGGCGTGCCAAGACTTTCGACATCGTATCGCCTGTCAGGAAAATAGATTCCGCACCCCCGCCTCAACAGACAAATCAAATTAAGATCAACTGCCTGCAAACCCGTGTCTCGGAAATTCGGTATTAAACCCAATACTTAGGTATTGACATAAGTATTCACTTTCCCGTATAGTTAGGCATATGCCTAACTATACACCGCGTCTCGATTCCGTTTTTCAAGCCCTGTCAGATCCAACGCGCCGGGCGGTCCTGAAACGTTTAAGCAGGACACCCGCTCCAGTCTCAGAGCTTGCCGACCCGTTTAAAATGTCGCTCCCTTCTTTTACACAGCATTTGAGAGTCCTCGAAGACTGCGGCCTGGTTCGCTCCCGAAAAAAAGGGCGCGTAAGAACCTATCATCTGGTGCCAGAGCCTTTAAAAATAGCAGAAAACTGGATGGCCCAGCAACGTTCGATCTGGGAAGATCGTTTAGACCAATTGGACAACTATCTCAACAAAATAAAGGAGGCTCAATAATGCCGCTCTCGAAAAATAAGCCGGACCCCAAGCTCGATCTTGTATTTAATCGCTTTGTCGATGTATCTCCTGAACTCATCTGGAAAGCCTGGACAACACCGGCTCAGATCAAGAAATGGTTTACTCCCGCACCGTGGAAAACGATTGATTGCGAAATTGATCTACGTCCCGGTGGAATTTTTCGTACCATCATGCAGTCACCCGAAGGAAAGGAGATGGTCAACATCGGATGTTACCTCGATTTGATTAAAAACAGGAAACTGGTCTGGACGGATGCACTTCTTCCGGGCTATCGCCCGTCTCCGAACGCCTTCTTCACGGCAGTCGTTCTTCTGGAGCCGCATCATAAGGGGACGAAATATACGGCTACCGTAATTCATAAAGACGAAGAGGGTCGCAAGAAACACGAAGAAATGGGGTTCCACGAAGGATGGGGAAAAGCTCTTGATCAACTCTTAGCGCTTGTTAAAAAGAAAAAAACTTAATCGTTATCATGTCGTGTGCCCGGAGCAGGAGCGGCTTATAACACAAAACGCGACTTAACCCCTACTGTCATACCAGGATCAAAAATGTTTAAATTCACACTGGGAACTACATTCTTTCTGTCCATTCTCTTTTATTCGCTGTTTCAGTCCCGGGCAGACGATCAGAATGTGGCAGCATCATCGGCATTTAACGATATTGGAATTTCGCGAAGCCAGAAAGGCGATCTGGATAAAGCGATTAACAGTTTTACGAGAGCCATCAGCCTCAACCCCAGAAACGCAGAGGCTTATAATAACCGGGGAATTGCTCTCATGAAAAAGAAAGATTTCAATGGCGCCGTCTCGGACTTTAGCCGGGCCATTGAAATCGATCCTAAAATTGACCAGTTCTTCTTCAATCGGGCCAATGCCCGAAAATGGAACAAGCAATTTGATCAGGCACTCTCGGATTACAATCAAGTCATTGCACTTAATCCAAAAAATGACCACGCTTTCAATAACCTGGGAAACACCAAAAGAATGAAGGGGGATCTCCCAGGCGCCCTGACCGCTTTCAACAGGGCAATCGAACTGAATCCCCGCAATATCGATGCTTTTTATAACCGGGCGCATATTCGTAAGGAATTGGGAGATCTCCCGGGATCCAAAGCTGATATTGAAAAAGTCCGGGAACTTAAAGAGACATTCAATTTCAAAGACCGGACCCGTGTCAATCTCGACAAATAAACTGTCAATTATTTTCAGGAGGAAGCGTCAGTGCCGGTTTCATAAATTGAGAAGAATTTCCTTTTCGATAGTAAAAAAGAGCCCCTAACAAGACCAAAATGCCTGAAAGAAACATGGTCAAAGATGCTCCAATCTTTTCGGCAAAAAAACCTGCCATCAGGCTCCCGAAGGGGGCGATCCCCAATAAAACAAATCCATAGAAACTCATCAGTCTGCCCCGGAGCTTGTCCGGAACGACCGATTGCAACAACGTGTTCGTTAAAGTCAACTGTGACATCAAACAATATCCCAGAATAATTAGAATTAAAAATGAAAACAGAATCATATCTGAAAAGGAAAATACAATAAAAGAAAACCCTGTCCCCATCGACACGAAGAAAATAGTTCTTTCAAAATCCTTTGAACCGGTGCGAGCAAGCGTTAATGTTCCCAACAAAGCCCCGAATCCGGCGCCTCCCATAAGAAATCCAAATGTTCCGGCGCCTCCATGCAAAATGGTTTTAGAGAAGATTGGCATCAGGACTGAATAAGGCAGAGCAACCAGACTCAGAAGTGAAAGAAAGAGAAGCGTCCTTCGTACCTGGCTGGTTTGAATGCCATAGACAATGCCCTCTTTCAGATAATTGAATATCGAAAGGCTCATTTTTTCGGGCGTGTAGGAAGAGACTCTCATTCGCAGGAGTCCACCGATGACGGCCAGGAAACTCAGGCCGTTAATAAAGAAACAGGTTCCCTCTCCTGTCAAACCGACCAGTAGTCCGGCAATAACCGGTCCCATCAACCGCGCTCCGTTCACGGCAGATGAATTCAGAGCGATCGCATTGGCCAGATCCTCTTTTCCCACCATTTCAATAAAAAAGGACTGCCTTGCCGGCAGATCAAACGCACTGACAGTTCCGAGAAAAAAAGCCAAAATGAAAATCTCCCAGACTTGAATCCTGCCGCTGATCACAAGTCCCGCCAGGAGAAACGCCTGAATCATCGCCAGAGACTGGGTGATCAGGATAATCCTGTGGCGATTAAAATGGTCGGCCACGACACCCCCGAATAGGCCAAATAAGAAAACGGGAATTTGCCCCATAAATCCGGTTAAACCAAGTAAAAGCGGTGAGCCGGTTAACTGATAAACCAACCAGCTTTGGGCAATATTTTGAACCCAGGTTCCGGTCAGCGAGACGACCTGACCCAGAAAGAATAGGCGGAAATTTCGGTGGCGCAGAGATTTAAACGTCGAGACAAATAATTCTTTCATCAGTCAGGCGGGCTCAATGACACACCGAAAGGGAAATCCTTCCTTACGGGCAGCATCATGGACCTGCATTTGTCGTAATTCCGCCATTTCTCGCGGTAGGGTTGCGACATGACTGGAACCCGACCGATGCACTTCCATTGTGAGTACAACGGCAGTGGGGTGATCTTTTTGAAATACCGAGATCAAGATTCGAATGACAAAATCAAAAGTCGTTACGTGATCGTCTAATAAGATGACTTTATAAGGTCGAACCGGTTCGATCTTGCGATCCGCCGAAGTCATTTCCTCGGGCCGGGTGTCAGGCAATACGGGCATTTCCAACTTTCTCTCAATTTATTTCCGGGCTATCATATCACAATCGCCATCCCCATCCCAGCGGACGAAATGAAAATATCATCTTGACTTTGAAAGGATATTGCTTTACTGTCGTTAGTATTATCGTTCATTTTTAAATATTATTCCTATTTTTTGCCGATTCAGGAAATTTTGCTTCTTGATGATCGGCAGGTGAGGTCTTAATTGGAAGTTAAAGTTTATAATAATGAAGTGGCCCGGGCTTTGAAATATTTGTCAAAAAAAATGGTCAAAGAAGGGGTTATGAAAGAGATCAAAAAAAGAAAATTTTACGAAAAACCAAGTGTTAAAAAAAAGAGAAAACAAAAGGAAGCAATTAAAAAAAGATTAAAAGCTGAAAGAATGGATTTTCATGATTAGATGTGAATCTTATGAATCACTTGATTCGATTCTTTGTTTTACCTTCTTTATTTCTTCTTCTCTTTTCGATTCCCCTAGTCAAGGGAAGCTCGAAGCCTGTTCCCGACGTTAGAAATCTTAATTTGATCACGGTAGAAAAAGGAACACTCTCTTTTTCTCCTAAAGTGGTCCTGGTCCCTCCTGGCACAACGCTCACCTGGGTTAATCAGGACATTCAAGATCATTTCCTCATGTTTTCTTCCGCCGCATCAAATGAAAAAACGTTGGCGAATGAACCGCCCGTCAATCAGCCGCTACCTCCTGGCATTCGTTTTCAACATAAAATTTCCCACACCGGAATCTACCCTTTCTTTTGCGCAATTCATAACCAGATGTGGGGAATGGTAATGGTCGATGAGAACATGTCCGCCAAATGATGACTCTTTTTTTCTTCATTGAAATCTGATTCAAAAATTACAAGGAAGCTGCTGAAATGGTACCAAAAGGAGGGCCGTATCCTTCCCTGGCGAACTTCCTATGCCCCCTACCCTATCTGGTTATCCGAGATCATGCTTCAACAGACCCAGGTCGAAACGGTGATTCCTTATTTTAACCGTTTTCTCGAAGCTTTTCCCTCCCTTCACTTGCTCGCAGAGGCCTCTCTCGATCAGGTTTTAAAACAATGGGAAGGATTGGGTTACTATTCGCGGGCGAGGAATCTTCATCAATCTGCAAAAATCATTGCCGGTCAGTCTCATGGCGTATTTCCAAACCAGTTTGAAGACCTCGTGGTTCTGCCGGGAATCGGAAGATCAACGGCTGGAGCAATCATGAGCCTGGCCTATAATCTCCCTTATCCAATCCTCGACGGAAATGTTCGAAGAGTCTTGTCGCGAATCTTTGCACTCCAACTTCTCCCGGGCAGGGAATCAGACCTGCGTCTCTGGCACTATTCGAATTTACTTCTTTCCAAAAAGGAGCCCCGTTCTTTTAACTCCGCACTCATGGATCTCGGTGCGACAATCTGCAAACCCAGACAACCGGATTGCCGCATCTGTCCTCTGAAGAGATCCTGCACCGGATTTAATCATCAACTACAAGACATTCTCCCTCTAAAAATTAAAAGGAAAAAAATCCCGCTTCGAGTCCAGGCTTCTCTTGTGATCTGGAAAAAGAACAGGATTTTTATCCGTAAAAGAAAAGAAGCAGGATTGCTTGGCGGGTTATGGGAGTTTCCCCGAGAAGAATTGTCCATTCCCCCCGTTCAAAATAATCAATATGCACCCGATTGGCACTCTGAAATCGGCGTTCGTCTGGAAATTCAGGATTTTCTTTTCAGACTGGCTCACACTTTCACCCATTTTAAATTGGAACTCTATGTGTATCAGGCACGATATCAGTCGGGAAAACTTGAAAAGAACGAGATTCAGAGATGGGTCACATTGAAGGAGATCGACGCTTTTCCCTTTTCAGCCACGGACAAAAAGATCATCCAGGCCTTGAGAGCGGAATCATTCCCTCTCTCTTAACCAATGATCCAGCGTGAACCTGCGATCTTTGTAAAAATAGAGATTGATCCAGAACAAGAGCAAGATCATATTTCTGACCAAGGCAGTCGGTCCGCTTTCCTTGATTCCCAGTGACTTGAAACAACCACAGTCTTCAAGTGGAATTCCCCTGACCAGGGTTGAAGCAATAGCCAGAGTAAAGATCGTGAGGAGGAGTCCCACAACAAGAAGAGAAACCGGATAAAACAGACCAATCAGGAGAAACGTGCCGAACAGGAGTTCGAGCCAGGGGAAAATCGTTGCCATCGGTTTTATCAGAAATTCAGGAAGAAGGTGGTATCCCTTCAAAATCAACATGAATTCTTCAGGAGGATGAATCAGTTTTTCAAATCCGCTCACCATCAAAAGAACGGATATAAGCATTCGAGAGAAGAGAATAAACGAAAAATAACTGGCTTTTTTGTTCAGGGATGACCTCGGATGATCATTCAATCATCAGGATTGAAGCCTGATTTCACTTTCAACCGCCTGTTTCAGCTCAAACAATGAATTTCCACCTATGATCCTCTGCCGGTTCACAAAGATCGTCGGCGTAGACTGTATTTGCAGGGCATCCCCCTTGTCCTGATCTTCCGTTATCAATGTCCGCTTTTTCCCTTTATCCAAACAGGATTTGAAATTCGTCACATTTAAACCGAGCTCGACGGCGTAATCATTAAACAGACTTTGAGGAGACCCGCTTTTTGCCCAAATCTCCTGCCGGTCATAGAGCAGATCGTGGAATGGCCAGAATTTATCTTCATCCCCGGCACATTGGGCAGCTTCGGCCGCGAGCATCGCCCACGGATGATTCTGGGTAAGCGGGTAATTATAAAAGACAAATTTAACTTTTCCTTCATAATCAGTGAGAAGCTGTTTGAGATTGGGTTCCGCCCCTTTGCATGCCGGGCATTGGAAATCACTGAACTCCGATATAACCACTTTTGAAGCCGGATTTCCTTTGAAAGGGTGGTTTCCGATCTCCATGAGATTCACCGGACGAATACTTTTAATTGAATAAACCACTACCAGAAGAACGAAAAGCACCATCGCCGCCATGGCTATCCGATTGACGAGTTTGCGGCTTTTTTTTGCCTTTTGTTTATCCTCTTTTTCTTTTTTTTGATTAGCGGATTTGCTTTTTTTCATTCATGCATTCCTAAAATTATTTTTTCTTCGACCGGGTCTTTTCCTTTAGATGAGCGGATTTCATTTTTAGGCCAAGAAGAACCCAGCAGCTGTATATAAAGGTAAAAAAGAGAACACCGGAAAAAAGATCCAGATGAAGTCCTGCTCCCGAAATGCCGGTAACCCGGGAGGCCACCGATTTGATTTCCCCATAAAGAGGCGTCAGATTCGTAAAGGCGATTGCCGCTGAAAGGAGTGTCCCCGCAATCACCCCTTCCATGATAGGACGTGTTTTCGAACTATACCCCAGCCAGATTCCTCCTGCCAAACTCATCAGGATCATTTCGATAAACAGGAAAGAGAGGGAAGAAACCGCAAGATCTCCCCTGACCAATTCAAATATTAAAACGGGATCCAGACGGAGCCAGAAATTGGCCAGGGAGCCGTCCGAGAGGAATATTAACATTCCATAATGGGAAAATTCCATTAAAAATTTTATTCCCAGGGACAGGGCTACGCCTCCGATTATTCTCCAGATCGAAAGACTCTTAAAATAGGACGGGGTGGAAAAATGAACGGGCGGGATTTCCCCACGCTGAACCTTTTGATGGATTTCTTTCGAAAACGGACGGTCCAGGATGGGATAAATAATCGTATAAAATACGGGCAAGAGCGGAACAACGAGCCCCAGGTAGTCTTTCAGATCAAGGATCACGATCAATTTTATAAAAAGAAAAGACATCAGGACTGCCATGGCAAGCGTTGCAATCAGGACCCAGACATGTCTGATCGAAGGGGAATCATTTTTAAGTGTCGTCATCTTCGAACTCCGAAACTACCATTCTATTTGGGGCGCATCCGGTAAATGTGATGAGTCCTCTGATACCCCCAAGCCCCGCGCTCAACCAGGCAAAACCTGATCTTCACTTTTCAAGTGATGCCCGGGAAACTTTCCTTTGTAATACTAAATTATAGCAGTTTTTTTTAAATTTATTTTTCAATTGACTTCGACAAAACAGCATCCTCATGATACTCTTTGTTCAGATAAGCGCGCTGGAGAAACTGCTGACACAAAAAATATTTTCAGACTCAAGATTTTTTCTTGACAATTAAAAATATTGCGTTATATTAACAACAAAATTTCATGACTCAAAAAACTTTGAGAATCAGGTTTGAAACTCCCAAAATTCTTTCATTGAGGAGGTGAGATTTTTAAAAACAACCACAAACAATGGATGAACAATCCATTCATTAACGAAAGGGGGCAAATCGATTGCACGCCTTGGGGGCCCATGTCCTTGTCGAATTACAAGAATGTAATTCAAAACTATTGAATGACCTTAAGAAAGTTGAAGAATTTATGGTCTCGGCAGCTAAAGAGGCCAGAGCAACCATCCTGAAAGTTTATTTCCATAAATTTAGTCCCTTTGGTATCAGTGGCGCAGTCGTTATTGCAGAATCCCACCTTACCATCCACACCTGGCCCGAATATAAATACGCTGCGGTCGATATTTTCACCTGTGGCGAGCTGCTTCAACCTCAAGTCGCTGCGGATTATCTAATCGAAAAGTTTCAGTGCAAACAACCTTCCATTGTCGAGGTGAAAAGAGGTCTTCTGGCCGGTGGAAACGTAAAATTCCCGCATAAACCTCTGAAAGAAGTTCCACCTTATGGCAGAGCCGAAGAATTACAAATGGTTCCATGATTTTTTAAGTCCGGAGGAGGGTCACATCCACGGGCTTGAAACCATTTTATATACGAAACAGACCAAGTTTCAAAAAATGGAAATTATGCGGACCAAGAGCTATGGCGACTGCCTGGTTTTGGACGGGAAAATGCAGTCAAGCGAAGTGGATGAATTTATTTACCACGAAGCGCTCGTTCACCCCGCCCTCCTGACTCACCCCAATCCCAAGAGAGTCTTTGTCGTGGGAGGAGGGGAGGGAGCAACTCTCCGTGAAATTCTTCGACATCAATCCGTCGAATACGTCCTGATGGTGGATATTGACCAGGAAGTCGTGGAGAGCTGTAAAGACCTTCTTCCCGCCTGGCACCAAGGCTCTTTTGAAGATCCTCGTGTTGAGCTACGATATCTTGACGCCCGGAAATATCTTGAAGAAACGAATGATATGTATGATGCGATCATTATCGATATCTCCGAACCGGTCGAAGAGGGACCAGCCTACCTGCTTTATACTCGCGAATTTTATAATATTGTGTTCAACAAATTGACCCGGAGCGGCGTGATATCCCTTCAGGCCGGAACCACTTCCGTCAATGCCCTTTTGAACATCAGTGCCGTCTATCAAACTTTAAAATCGGTCTTTCCGGTCGTTTCTCCCTATCAGGCCTGTATTCCCTCATTCGGGCTCCCCTGGGGATTTGCCATGGCCTCAAAAGAATTCAATCCCCAGGCAATACCACCTGGAACAGTGGACGAAAAAATCCTGAAAAGAATCAAAGGCGAACTTCGATATTACAACGGAGAGATCCACCAAGGTGAATTCCTTTTCCCCAAACATATTCGCCAGACAATTGAAAAATCTGACCGGATCATCGAAGACAACACTCCCCTCTTCACCTACCATTAATAAGAAATAAATAATGGATGAGGACCAATCCAAGACCCCTTTATTCGACGCCATGGTTAATTTGGCGGAATCTCGAAAGGTCTCTTTTCATACTCCCGGTCATAAAAGCGGAAAAGGCATTTCGACCCGTTTCCGAAAATTTGTCGGTCCCCGGATCTTCTCAATCGATTTAACGACGCTCGACGAGGTTGATTCTCTCCAAAAACCCAAGGGGGTGATCAAAGAGGCACAAGCCCTTGCCGCTATCGCTTACGGGGCCCAGCGTTCCTACTTTCTGGTCAACGGAACCACAGGTGGAAATCATGCCATGATGATGACCGTCTGCAACCCGGGCGATAAAATCATTATTGCCAGAAATGCCCATAAATCTGTTTTGGCAGGTCTCATTTTGAGCGGCGCACAGCCTCTTTTTTACTCCCCCAGTGTTGACGAGCAACTGAAGATCTCTCTCAACGTAACCTTTGAAGAAACCCGAGCCGCAATTGACGAGTTTCTTCCGCAGGGGGCAAAAGCCATTTTCCTTACCAGTCCCAATTATTACGGAATTTGCGCCGACCTCGAACAAATCATTCCCTATGCCCATGAGAAGGGTCTGGTCGTGATGGTTGACGAAGCCCACGGTCCCCATCTCAAATTTCATCCCGATTTGCCCATTTCTGCGATGGAGGCAGGAGCCGATTTGACCGTCCAGAGCACTCATAAAATAATAGGCGGAATGACTCAGGCCTCCATGCTTCATGCCCAGGGCCCCCGGGTGGATTATACAACCTTGACGAATGTTCTGAAATTTTCCCAAACCACCAGTCCTTCTTATATCTTAATGGCCTCTTTAGATCTCGCCCGGATGCAGATGGCCACAGAAGGATTAAAATTACTTGATAAGGCCATAAAGCTCTCGGAAGAGGCCCGGATCAAAATAAACAAGATTCCGGGGATAAGTTGTTTCGGAAAAGAAACGCTCAAAAATTCTTTCTTTTCTAATGTCGGGGACCTGGATGTCACCAAACTGACGATTTCGGTCAAAGATCTGGGCATGTCGGGGTTTCAGGCCTCCCAGATCTTGAACAGCAAATATAGCATCCAGGTTGAAATGGCTGATCCGTTTCATATCCTGGTAATTGTCAGTATTGGAGACAGGAAAGATGATTTAAACCGGCTTACTGAATCTCTCAAGGAAATGTCGAAAGATTATTTTAAGGGACATCAGACGACGCTCCTCGAATCCATCGGACTGCCCCAGTTCAAAAACAAATCCGTGATGACGCCGCGTGAAGCTTTTTTTACCGATCCGGAATACCCCAGACTGGAAGATTCTGTCGGAAAAATTGCTTCCGAGATCATCACCGTCTACCCTCCCGGAATTCCTATTCTTGTCCCAGGCGAGGTCATAACGCAGGACATTCTCGACTACCTTTACAAAATGATCGAGCTCAACGCGACAGTTGACGGCCTCAACGAAAACAACACCCTCATCTGCACGATCAAGAAAACCTAGATTTTAGAAATTGGTCGAAGAGATTGAGTTTTGGCAAGGCGACCCTTCGCAAAACGAGCGATCGGGCACGACGAGGAAATTAGCAGGGGGAAACCCCACTGGCCTTGATTTATAGGGACAAGTGGGGCGGGGCCATGGATACCCCCGCTAATTGCCGCAGGAGTGGAGAGCGAGTGGAGCGTTGGGGAGCCTGTCAATGCTCAATCTCTTCGATTTTCCAAATTCGGGCCTAATCATTGTGCCTGGATATTTTACCGATCTGCTAGACGATTTTCCCAACCAGATCGTACGGATGGGCATCCGTAATTTCTACGCGCACCAGGTCACCGGGATTAGCCAGTCCGTCATTTATGTAAATTGTGCCGTCACCTTCGGGCATCTGTCCGTAATATCTCCCTTCCAGAAGGAGATCGGTCTCTTCCGATATCCCTGAAATGAGGACCTTCTGAACGGTCCCGACCAGTTTCCGATGGTTCTCCAGAGATATCTCTTTTTGAAGTGCCATCAGGGCCTCCCATCTCTCTTGCTTTATCTCTTCGGGTATCTGCCCTTCAAAATTCCGCGCGGGCGTATCCTCTTCCCGTGAATAGACAAAGACGCCAAGACGATCAAACCGGGTCTCCTCGACAAAATCAAACAAGGTTTTGAATTGTTGTTCCGTCTCCCCCGGAAAACCAACGATCAGGGAGGTCCTCAACACCAGATTGGGAATGCGTTTTCTCATTCTTGCAATTAAATTGATCGTATATTCTTGCTGATGAATCCGGTTCATCTTCCGCAATATCACTTCATCAATATGCTGTAGAGGCATATCGATGTAATTGCATATTTTTTCTTCTTTCGCGATGAAGTCCATTAAATGATCGGGAAAAGGGTGCGGATAATTGTATAGAAGCCTGATCCAATCCACGTCACATTTAACAAGCTCCTCTAATAATTCCAGTAACTGGACCTTTCCCAGGTCCCGTCCGTAACTGGTTAAATCCTGCGCGATCAGATTCACCTCCCGCACCCCTTTTTCTCCTAGGCGATTCACTTCATCAACCAGGGACGAGATGGAACGGCTCCTCATTTTCCCTCGCATGGCCGGAATAATACAGAACGAACAGGTCTTGTCACACCCTTCTGAAATTTTCACATAGGCCCAGTGTTTGGCTCCAATCAATACCCTATCGGGAATTTCTTCCTGATATAAAGCGGTCGGCTCGCTTAACCACGAAGAGCGCTTTTTCTTCTTACCTTTCTGATTCAGAAAACTTCGGCAGATCTCCGCAATCCTGGGATATTCTGTGGTTCCGACTATGCCATCCAGTTCGGGAAGTTCCTTCAGTAATTCGTCTTGATATCGCTGGGTCAGACAACCGGTGGCAATTAACGTCTTGCATTGCCCTTTTCTTTTCAATTTCCCCAGATCAATGATCATATCGATCGATTCTTTTTTTGCGGTTTCGATAAATCCACACGTGTTAATAATAATAATTTCCGCTTCTTCTTCATGTGAAGTCAGTTCGAATCCTGCCTCATTTAGTTTATGAAGCATCACTTCAGAATCGACCTGGTTTTTGGCACAACCCAGGTTGATGAGTCCCACTTTGGGATAAAGTTTCAAATTTCTTTCAACTATTTGATTTTTCAATGTTTTACCTTCTTAAATTTCTATTTTAAGGTGAAATTGTACCATACCTGTCAGCGCTGGAACAGCCATTTTTAATGGCCCTTTTAAGGAATCATTAAACTGGAACCGCTACCTTGACAAAACGGGGAACCGGAGCTACCTTTTATTTAAGAGGAACAGTCAACGAAAAGGAGCGACTCAAGTGGCTAAAGGGGATTCAAACAACTGGGAAAATGATACTCCTCAGGAGAATGAAAAGTTAAGAGACCTGGTTCGTGATTTGGCACATGCCATTAACACCGTTTTCGCGGAAAGTACTGAAATCAAGACCGTCATCAAAGATATCGAACAGGAAGGGTATACGGTTGACCTTGTACTCGCTTCAATCACCCGGGCATTAAAAGAACAGAAAACTAAAGAGAATACGCAAATTCAGCCTCCGGCCCTTCTGGAAGGGGACAAATTTGAACTCAACCGGTTTGACCAATCCTTTCTCAAATCAATTAAAATAAAACCAGAGGAAGAAATTGAGTAGAATAAAATCAATCACCTCCTTTTTTGCCCTTTCGTTTGACTTCATTCTCTTTTTTTGTTAGTCTTCTAAACGTCATCCAATAGCCGTTTCCAACCACCGTATAGATTCCTCGCGAAAAAACAAGAAATTTAAAATGTCTCCAGATCACTCTGCGCAAATAGAAAAACTCTCGAATTCTCTTCGAATCGACATCTTGAAAATGATTTATGATGCCCAGTCGGGGCATCCAGGTGGCTCTTTTTCAGCGATCGACATCCTCACGGTCCTGTACCGCGATGTCATGAAACATGATCCTAAGAATCCCGATTGGCCAGATCGAGACCGTTTTATTCTGAGCAAGGGACATGCGGCGCCCGCTTTATACGCGCTTCTCGCCCATTTCGGATATTTTCCTCATGAAAAATTGAGCGGCTTAAGAAAAATGGGAAGCCCCCTCCAGGGACATCCGGAAAAAAATAAACTTCCCGGCGTAGAGGCTAGCACCGGCTCTCTTGGACAGGGAATCTCGATTGGAATCGGCATGGCGCTGGCGGGAAGACTCGACCGGAAAGATTATTGGACCTATGTCCTGGTCGGTGACGGAGAAGTCAATGAAGGCCAGGTTTGGGAGGCGGCACTTTATGCCGGAACCCATCACCTGGATCATCTTGTCGTCGTTCTCGACAACAATGGCCAGCAGCTTGACGGAAGCGTCAACGAAATTATGCCGCTTGATCCATTAAATGAAAAGTGGCGCTCTTTCGGTTGGAACGTCATTGAAATCGATGGTCACAATATATCCGAAATCTCGAATGCTTTCCAGAAAGCAAAGACTACGAAAAACAGACCGACACTGATCCTCGCAAAAACCGTAAAAGGGAAAGGTGTCTCTTTTATGGAAAATAATAATGAGTTTCATGGTATGGCTCCCAATAAAGAACAGTATGCTGAGGCCATGAAGGAACTGCAAATTGCTTAAAGTCATTCAGAATAGTCCTGAAGGGGAAAAACCGGCTTCCCGAAAGAAAGTGCTTGGAAAAGCCACACGGGATGCCTATGGTGAAATACTACTAGAACTGGGAAAAGAGAATCCCCAGATTGTCGTCCTGGACGCGGATCTGTCAAAATCAACCAAGAGTAACTTGTTTGCCAAAGCCTTTCCAGATCGCTTCTTCAATTTCGGTATCAGTGAAGCCAATATGGTCTCCGCCGCCGCGGGTCTTGCTTCATCGGGTAAAATTCCCTTTGCCTCCAGTTTCGCTTCTTTTCTTATTTGCAAAGGTTTTGATCAGATTAGAATGGGAATTGCCAATCCCCAATTAAACGTAAAACTTGTCGGCTCTCACGGAGGAATTTCTCTCGGTGAAGATGGGGCCTCCCAACAGAGTGTGGAAGATTTTGCCCTGGCATTGGCCCTTCCAAAGCTCACGGTGATACATCCGGCAGACGAAATTTCAACCAAAGCACTGACAAGACAAATAGCAAGTCATATTGGACCGGTTTACATGAGAACGGGAAGGCCGAAGGCACCCCTTCTCTATACTCCGGGCGATAAAATCAAGATTGGGAAAGCCCAAATTTTGCGCGAAGGGAAGGATGCGACGATATTTGCCTGCGGATTAATGGTTTCAGAAGCTCTGGATGCCGCAGAAGCCCTTGCATTAAAAGGAGATGACATTGGTGTCATCGATATGCATACGCTTCGGCCTCTCGATGAAAATGCCATTTTTAATGCGGCAAGGAATTCAAAAGCGTTTGTGGTTGCCGAGGAACATCTGGTTCATGGCGGGTTGGGAGCTTCCATTGCACAAACCGTATCGACTTTCTTTCCCGTTCCCATTGAATTTGTCGGTTTGAAAGATACCTATGCTGAATCAGGAACACCCGGAGAACTCTTTGAAAAATATGGTCTCACCTCCGCCGCAATTCAGCAGGCCGTAGAAAACGTCCTTAATCGCAAAGATTAACGAGGCCGTCTTAAAGGAAATAAATCCCGCGCAGTGAGATTCATGTCTCTCCCCAGCCTTCCGACTGGCAAAAACTTTTTAAAATCGATCTGGCCATCAGTCAGAATTTCATGACGCAGATGACAATAAACAATTTGACCCAGGACCAGCGTGGATCCCTGTGGAGGAACCCCAATTTCAATCAGACGATAAAGTTGACACTCCATGTTGATGGGCGATTCCAGAACGAGTGGTGCTTTTACTTTTTGAGCCGGATAGGGGGTCAGACCCGCGCGTTTAAATTCACTAATTTCGGCGGAATGGGAAGCTGAGCTTTCGTTCATGGCCGATGCCAATGATTCGGTCACGACATTGACTACAAATTCTTTGGAATACTCAATATTCCGGAGGGTATCTTTTTTTTCACCATTTCTTCTTGCGATGGAAATCGACACGATTGGGGGCTCTGCACAGACCCCGTTAAAAAAACTAAACGGAGCGAGATTCTCAACGCCATTTTGTCCGAGAGTCGATATCCAGGCTATCGGCCTCGGAACAATCGCATTGAGCATGAAGAGGTAATTTTCCGCAGTGGATTGTTCCCCCGGATCAAACTGCTTCATTCCTTCCATAGGGGCGCCGCGCAGGTGAAGGTCATTTCATTACAAAATGTACCCGCCGATTCTGCTGATAGCACGATTCCGTATCCTCTTTGCAAAAGGGACGGTCTTCGCCATAGCTGATTGTCGAAATTCGGGAAGCCTTTATTCCCTGTGAAATCAAGAATTGTTTTACCGAATGGGCCCGTTTTTCACCCAGAGCCAGGTTATATTCGTTTGTTCCTCGTGCATCGCAATGGCCTTCAAGCTGAACAGTGGCCTGGGCATTATTTTTCAACCAGACGACATCTTGATCGAGCGCGTTTTTCATTTCCGGCTTAATGGTGGCACGGTCATAATCAAAAAAAATGTCTTTCAAAGGTTCCGTAATTAAAATCGATTTAGTCGGTTCGGCTGGCTTCACTTTCTCTTCGGTCACCGGATGTTGTTCTGTCGAAGGAACGTTTTCCACGGCAGGAGGAAGAGCGGGTTGACCGCCGGTCGACTCCTGAGGAATACTTTGCGAGGCGGTTTCAGTCGGTTTCTTGGGACAACCCAGAACAGCCACAAGCAAAACAAGCCCCCAAATCAACTTAACCCGACTATTCCTGAAAAAAATCATTGAATCTCCTCCCTCGATAAATATAATAAGATGAATTCTTCTTTTTAAACCTTTAAAGTTTATGAAACCATCGAAAGGTTGTCAAGTCAATTCGCCTTTAACGAGTCTCATCCGGATTGACAGGTCACTTTTAAATTGTTACCTTTTAAATAATCTCTAAAAACAGGGGCCAAAAGCCCATTTCATCGAAAAGAGTTTTCACTGCGAAGCCGAATTCCAGGCCAATTTATGGACTACAGCTCCTTTTTTCATCACATGACGGAGATTCCACACCTTTTTATGAAACAGATTAAAACGATATCGCTCCTTCTTATCCTGTTTGGACAACTGTTGAATTGTCCTATTCTCACTGGAGCCGAACTGTTTTATTTCAAAGACCCCACCGGTGCGCTTCATTTCACCAATGTCCCGGATGATCCGAGATACCAATTGGTCGACAGGCTCAAAATTGAGAAAACAAGGAAGAAAGCGCTCTCGTCGAATTTCAGCGATTTTCGGAGCTACATTGAAGATGCTGCGAAAAAATATGAGGTGGATCCCCTCCTGATCAGAGCGCTCATCAAAGTGGAATCAGATTATGACCCCTTTGCGGTTTCCAATTCAGGCGCACAGGGACTCATGCAGCTGATGCCGGGCACTTCGCGCAGGATGGATGTGGGCGATCCATTTAATCCTGAAGAAAACATCGAAGGAGGCGTGAAGTATTTTAAAAAACTCCTCTCACTTTTCAATGGCCAGCTGATCCCTTCCATCGCGGCTTACCATGCTGGTGAAAATCGGGTGATTAAGAATGACAATCAGATTCCTCCCATTGAAGCGACCCAAAATTATGTTAAAAAGGTGATCTCGCAATATAATGCATTTCACGGGGTCAAAACCGAGTCTCCCCATGTTTACAAGATTTACCGTATTGAAACGGCGGACGGAGATGTCATCTATACCAATCGGCCGGGAAAGTATGAAGGACTCTCTAAAGAAATCGCGTATCAATAGAGGGTATTTTTTTTATTCAATTGAATGAACGAATGGGTCTTGATACGTGCCGAACCCGGATAGTCGGATCGAAAGTGGGCGCCGAGGCTTTCTCTTCGCTTTAATGCTGCGGTAGAAACCAGCAGCGATACTGTTAACATATTTTTGATTTCCATCCCTTTTCGATGGAAAAACACTCCTTTTAATTTTTTACTCCACTGCATAAGCTGACGACAGGTTTTGGCCAGCCCGCGCTCGGTCCTGACGATGCCGACATTTTCCCACATAAGTTTCTTACAAGAATAGGCAAGTGATTCCAGTTCTCTCGACGACCATTCCGGCTTGTCGCAAAATCGTTTAAAATATCGGTCTATTTTTTTATAATCCATATCGATTTTCTTTATTTTCCCTGAGTGCTTCAGGATATGTTTACCGGTTCTTGCTCCAAAGACCAGGCCTTCGAGCAGAGAGTTGCTCGCTAACCGATTTGCGCCATGAACTCCCGTGCAAGCCACTTCTCCGGCGGCATATAACCCCTGGATCAGCGTATTACCATTTAAACCGGTCTGAACACCTCCCATCATAAAGTGTGCGCTTGGACTAACCGGAATAGGGTCTCGAGTGATATTGATACCGTAATTGAGGCAAGTTTTATAAATCGTCGGGAACCTTTTTTTAACGAGAGGTGCTGACATGGCTGTCATGTCCAGGTAGATATGATTCGAATGGGTTGACTCCATCTCCTCCCATATGGCTCTCGAAACAAGATCGCGCGGCGCGAGTTCTGCCTCGGGGAAATACCACCGCATAAAGGCTTCTCCCTTCTTGTTTCTTAGAATTCCGCCTTCCCCTCTCATGGCTTCTGAAAGGAGAAAAGGATCAACATGGGGGAGGCAGAGCGCAGTAGGATGAAACTGAACGAATTCCATATCTTCCATGGGAATTCCCTGGCGGTAACTCATGGCCATCCCATCTCCCGTCGCAATACGCGGATTCGTCGTCCGAAGAAAAATCTGTCCGGCTCCGCCGGTTGCCAGAATGACTGATTTGGCTAAAATGATCTTTGGTACATTCTCTTTTTCAAATAGCACCCACGTTCCATGGCAAACGCCGTCCACGACATAAAGTTCAATGGAAAAATGATTGTCGAGTATTTTAATGTTTTGTTCAGATCGGACCTTATGAAAGAGGCTTCTGATAATTTCATCTCCGGTCGCATCTCCCTTTGCCCTGAGGATCCTTCTTCGACTATGAGCCGCTTCCTGGGCAAATAATAATTTATCTCCCTTTCTGTCGAATCGGGTCCCCCAGTCGATCAGCTCTTTCACTCGAAGTATCCCCTCTTCAACGAGAATCTTAACCGCAGATTGCCGGCTGAGCCCCTTTCCCGCCTTGAGCGTGTCCTTGACGTGAGATTGAGGCGAGTCATAGGGATTAATCGCCGCCGCTATTCCCCCCTGTGCGTAAGCTGAATTGCTTTCGCGGTCTGAACCTTTATTGAGAATCAAGACTTCTCCGAAGGGCGCCAGTTCAAGCGCCGCTCGTAATCCGGCGATTCCGCTCCCGATAATCAGAAAATCGGTAATCTGGACTTCATAGGAAGCTCCGGAGGGATTGGACATTTAGGAATGACGGTCTTTGATGGGAGGAGATGCGAAGGGATCCATTCCCTGAATATCAATTAAAAGGGGTGGAGATGCATTGGAATACTTGAATATCGAATGTCCTGCTGTCTTAACTTTTGCTTCACCGGACGGCGTCCATTCACCTTCCCAGCGAAGAACGAGCGAAGAGGACGCCGGTTCCAGAACAATGTGGTCCAGATAAAACTGAAGGGATATCTGAGGATATTGGTCAAACACCTCCTTGACGTTTTTTTTAAGCAGGTCAAGATTCGGGTAGTGGGTGGAATAATCCGAAAAAAAGTCGGCCGTATTTTTCGCTTCATAATTTTTTTTGAGGTGATCCAGAGAGTCGTATAATACGCGAATCCGGAGCGTGTTTTCACTTTTCTTGATCTCTTCAGAAGAACATCCTGTCCAAAAGGATGAAAGGACCAGTAGAATGAATAGAAAAACCGACCTTTCGCTTCTTTTCATGAAGAAAATTATAGGGAGAAACCCCTTCAACGTCAAGGCGGAAATAGAAACTGAGACAGAAAACTCACCTTGACACTTCTGGCGTTATTGTGTTACTTAATCAAATTCAATTGCGAATGAAAGCCGTGTCTCGCCTTCGCTTAAAAAAGATTTCCCGGGGATTTTCTGAGCCCCAAAATCAAATTTGAATCCGGATAACAGAACCTGTCCAAAACAAGGAGATATTCATGTCGAGGGTTGTCAAGAAGAGAAGAAAAAAAATGAGGAAACATAAACATAAAAAGCTTCTGAAGCGAACACGCACTCAGAGAAAGCGAAAATAATTTTTCCAAGAGACAGCTTCTAACTAGGAAAACTCTATCAGGGCATCCCCTGAATATCACGGATGCCCTGATAAGAACCGAAGGAGGGAAGGGAAAAAATTATGCCGAAAAATATCATAGGAGAAACAAAAAAGGTTATTATCACGGTTCGGACTCAGAGCGCCACCTATGCTGGAACCATTTACGTGCCCGCGATGCGAAAAAGAGTATCTGATCTCTTAAATGATGAAGGCAAAATGTTCATTAACCTCACTGAAGTGAGCATTAACGGAGGCTCGGAAAGAATTCCTTTCATTTCTATCAATAAAAATTTAATAGAATCAATCATCGAATAAACAATCAAATCGGCCCGGACATTTGAAATTCTCAGGGATCAAATCAGGGAACCTGCAAGAGCCGTTTGGCGTTTGTCAGCAGTATCTTTTCCCTTACTTCAGGTTTAAATCCGGCCTTTTCAAAATCGACCATCCACCTTTCAGGTGTCAAGAAGGGATAGTCTGAACCGAACAAAACCCGATCTTGAAGGATCGAGTTTGCATATTGAACGAGGTTGGCGGAAAAATATTTCGGAGACCAGCCTGAAAGATCGATGTAGACATTGGTTTTATGTACCGCAACAGCAAGCATCTCATCCTGCCATGGAAATGACGGGTGAGCTCCGATAATCGTTAATTTTGGAAAATCTGCTGCGATATCATCAAGATACGGGAGCGGCTGGCCATACTTTAACTGAAGACCGTCTCCTCCCGGCGTACCCGCTCCGACACCGGTTGTTCCGGTGTGAAACAACACCGGAATCTTTAATGACGCACAGGTTTCCCAAAGAGGATAAAACCTCCGATTATTCGGAAAAAATCCCTGGCAGATCGGGTGAAACTTAAGTCCTCTGAGTTTGAGTTGTCGCACCGCCCGTTCCGCTTCCTCAATGGCCAATTTCCCTTTCCAGGGATCGACGCTTCCAAATCCGATAAACACTTCGGGATAACGCCTGGCGATTTCCGCAACATAATCATTTGTCACTGCGGGAAGACCGGTATGGGTTTCAGCGTCCCAAGCCAGGAGAACCGCCATCATGTCCATTTTTCTGTAATAATCGGCCATTTCTTCAATCGAAACAGGCGGTTTCTTCTGTCTGAAATATTTCAGGGCATCTTCCATATATTTTCCTCCGGCATCCACCAGATATTCCTTGGTGCCGGGATGAACGTGCATGTCAATGGCTATCATAAACGCTCCCCGTTTCCCTTTGATTTAAGTGCCTTTCAGGAGTATATTATTTTAAGCGGTTGAGTTCAATCTATTCGGTCTGCTCTTCAACGGATGTTATCATGTTTACCATGAACTACTCTGAAAAACAGATTAAGGAAATATTTAAAATACTGAACACCCTAAAAGACAACCTCCAGGATTCTCTCGACTATGCCTTTGAAAATATCGAAATGATACAGATGGATTCCTATTTTACGGCCGAAGACAAATTCGAGAGAATTGTGACGGGTGTCCAGAGACTGGAGGAAGAGCTCCGAGAAGGCATGTCGAGGGAGAAACTGAAGCAGTTTGAAACCCGCCTCCTCTTTTTGGAAGAGCGATTTGAAGAAATTGACGCGGAACTGAGACAGCGCCCTGTTCGTAGAAGAAGACCCAAAATTAGCCTGATTGATTTCTTCAGAATGTCCCAGGAGGAGGCTCAATCCCCCTCTTATCTGGGAGAATTTTCATCCCAGCATGAAGCTTTTGCTGCATTTAACCTCGATCCCGGTACTCCGCTCAAGACCGTCACTGCGACATTCCGAAAAATGGCGAAAGAACTCCATCCGGATTCAAGGGGAGGAGACAGGAGCGAGGAACCGAAATTAAGAAGGCTGATCGCAGCCTACCAGTACATCAAGGAATTTTACACGACCCAATAAGAGAAGGTACATGGACGTTTTACAACATCTGAGTGAAGATCACAAAAAAATAGTTCAAAAAATCAATAAACTTCCGGCCGCTTTGTTGAAAGCAAGACAAAACCTGGATATTCTGTTGTCTCTCTCTAACGAAATTGAACAGGATTTAAGTCTCCATGAAAAAATAGAGGATCTGCTTTTTTTTCCGGCACTCAGTGAAAAGGTGGGAGAACAGGCGTTGCAGCCGTTAATCAAAGAACATGCAGAATCGAAGAAAGCGCGGGAGCTTTTTATGGCGGCCATCTCGGAACTTAAAGAACAGGGTGAGCCTTACCCGCCAGATAAAATAAAAGAAATGAGCAACCACGGTTATAAATTGATGCGAATCCTTTCGACCCATCTGACGCGGGAGGACCAGCTTCTTTTCCCCCAGGCCAAAACACTCCTCCCGCCGGAAACCCTGGAATATCTCGAAGCGCAAGCGAATCAGCTTAAGTAACCTTTAAAGGTCGTGACAACTGGAAAAATGGGAAAAGAGAAAACGGTCAGTGCTTCGCACGAGCCTGTGAACCGATTGTTCCGGGTGGTATTTATCAAGCCGTCCCACTATGATGACGAAGGGTATATCATCCGGTGGGGATGGTCCTGCATTCCGAGCAACACACTTGCCTGTTTATACGGAATCACACAATCCTTAAATCAGTCTCGTCAACTGGGTAAAAACATCGAAGTAATCATTGATGTATATGATGAAACCAATCAGAGAATTCCGGTTAAAAGCATAATCCGACAATTAAAGTCGTCCGGACCGAGAGAAGGAATTGTTTGTATGGCCGGGGTTCAGTCCAATCAATTTCCACGGGCAATTGATCTTGCACGGCAATTTCGGACCGAAGGAATTGAAGTTCTGATCGGCGGATTTCACGTCAGCGGGTGCCTTTCCATGCTGGAAGCGGTTCCGGATGATTTGAAGGCCGCCATGGAGGAAGGAATTACCCTGGTAGCAGGGGAAGTCGAGGAAAGCCTGGGAGAAATTTTCATTGATGTCATAAATGGCCGGCTAAAAAGGCTTTATAATTACATGAAAGATCTCCCGGCACTGGAGGGTCAACCCCCGCCGATTCTTCCGATGAAGGTTATTTCACGATATGTCGGCACGCTTACGACATTTGATGCTGGCAGAGGCTGTCCGTTCGACTGCAGTTTCTGCACGATTATCAATGTTCAGGGCAAAAAATCGCGCGGCCGTAGCGCCGACGATATCGAATGGATTATCCGAGAAAACCACCGGAGAGGAATTACCCGCTATTTTATTACCGACGATGATTTTGCACGAAATCGAAATTGGGAATCGATATTTGACCGGATGATTGCTCTCCGGGAAAAAGAAGGGCTCAAGATCTCTTTCACACTTCAAGTGGACACAGCCTGCCACCGACTCTCGCGCTTTATTGAAAAAGCGGGCAAAGCGGGATGTACCAAAGTGTTTCTGGGAATGGAAAGCGTCAATCCGGAATCTCTAAAGGCAACCGGCAAGAAGCAGAACCACGTTGAAGAATACCGGGAAATGCTTCAGGCCTGGCGCAGATCGAACGTGGTAACCTATGCGGGATATATTATTGGGTTTCCAAATGACACCTATGAATCTGTGATGCGCGACGTCGAAATACTCAAAAGGGAATTACCGCTGGATCTGGTCGAATTTTTCGTATTAACGCCCCTTCCGGGCTCCGAAGATCATCAGACTCTTGTCAAAAACAGGGTGTGGCTTGATCCGGATATGAACAAATACGATACCGAACATCCCTGCCAGAAACACCCGAAGTTATCTCAAGAAGAATGGATCCGAACCTACCAGGCGGCATGGAAATCTTTTTATACGTTTGAACATATCAAGACCATATTCCGGAGACGCTGGTCCGAAGGGCATAGCATTGGAAAGATACTCGGTGCCATGATCTGGTTTTGCGGTGCTGTTTTTATCGAAGGAGTTCATCCATTGCAGGCCGGCATTATCAGAAGGAAACACCGGTCCGAACGACGCCCGGGGACCCGGATCGAATCGCGGATCACTTTCGCATGGCGACGTATACGGGAAGTCACTCTTACGACAGCAAAAGCAATTCGATTGGCGTTAAAACTTCATTTCATCCGACGAAAAGTCGAACGGGAAGGTCCGAGAGGTAGTTATATCGATCTGGCAATTACTCCTGTCGCGCCAAAGAGACGAGACCTGCATGCTATCTCGGTCGAGCTCCCCTTGTCTATCAAGGAAATGTCAAAATCCAAAGCGGATAAAATATGATCATTGAATACCCTTACTAATCGTTGAAAATAATTGAAGACGAGAACTGTGGATTACTGGTAAAAATCTGCGAAAGACTGAGTTTACCACTAGAGTGGGGTTTTAGGAAATTGGGATCGTTCTATACCGTCTTCAGAAGTAACGATTTCGGCAATTTACCGATGTTTTTAGATGCCTTGTAAAGGTCCACCGCCTTTTGGGCGTTTATCCAAAACTCCGGCGATGTGCTAAAAGCAGCTGCCAGCTTAATTGCCATTTCCGCCGTAACACCGCTATGCCCATTGATTATCCGATTAATGACCTTTACATCGCAATTCAGATGCAAAGCCAACTCAGCCTGAGTCATCTTAAGCGGCACCAGAAACTCCTCCTTCAATATCTCCCCTGGCGTGGTCGGATTTCTCATCATTTTAGACATATTTCCTCCTATTTCAGGGGTAGTCACACACTCGGACATGATTGGGACCAGAGTCTGTCCAACCCAACACGACCCTCCATTGATAATTGACACGAATACTAAAATATCCCTTTAAATCACCAGTAAGAGATTCCAATCTGTTTCCAGGTGGAGCCTTAAGATCATTGAGTGCCTCAGCATAATGCATCATATCAAGCTTTCTTCTTACAACATTGCCAATTGAACTCCAGCCAACTCCCTTAGGCGGCTTTCCAGTCAGAAAAAAACGCTCAGTCGCTTTGTCAGAGAAAGAGCATATAGCCATATTTATTTATTCTATATGTAGGTATACCTTGTAAAGGTATTAAAGGATATCGACGGTTAAATTAGGCTCGAACGAATGGACTAGAGTAAGAAAGGCCAAACTCGGATGGAAAATGTGTGTGTGGAGTGATAGGATGAACACCAAGTTATCTGGCAACATTGTGGGACAAAGGCATCTGGAAAATCCCAGTTAAACAAGGAGGCCACGAATGGGCAAAGTAAAAGTTGCCGCTTTTTCCGTATCCATGGACGGTTTTGCCGCGGGTCCGGACCAGAGCCTGGAGAATCCCTTGGGGGTCCGGGGTCCGGAGTTGTTCGGTTGGTTTTTCCCTACGAAGGTATTCAACGATATGCATGGGAATGGCGGCGGCACGACCGGTGTGGACAACCAATTTGGCGAAAGATCCTTCCAGAACATGGGAGCCTGGATATTGGGCCGGAACATGTTCGGTCCCATT